>JAFAPG010000204.1 GCA_019247235.1 Acidobacteriota bacterium | reverse complement strand
GCACAGCGAAGTATCCCATCATGGCTAAGCGAAATGATAGAAAGCGCAGACCAAGCCAAAGCGGATAGTCTTTGTAAGTAATCCAGATATAGTTTCGCGTGAATAGGAAATATGGGCGACTGGAACGAGCCTCAGGGGACATCAAATGGCGCACTCGAATTTCTGGCGTGTACAGAATTCGATATCCGCAGTCCAGGATCCGCAGACCTAGATCCCACCCTTCGTGGTAGATAAATAACGGCTCAAAATACAGGCCGGCATGATCGAACACGGTACGCCGGTACGCCGCCGCACCTTCTACAAAGAAATGGGTAGGAAACTGCACCTCCGAGAATCGCTGCCAATCTCTAGGATGACACCACTCCCGCAATCGTACAGCCCCAGTTTCGGCGTCGCGCAGCTGGAAGGCAAGCACGTGATAGCCAGGGTTCTCGTCGAACAGACGGACTACGGTATCAATTGCATCACAGGTTAAAAAACTGACGTCATTATCCAGGGTAATGATCAAGTCGCCTGAGGCAACGCGAATACCGACATTACGCCCCCCGCAGCTGCCCCGGTTTGTCTCTAGTTCGATGAGCCGAATGCCTGGTCCAAAGCGATTTACCACTTCGGCTACATTCTGTTCAGAATGATTATCCACAACAATGATCTCTTTGTGAGGATAACGCTGAGAAACGACTGACTGAAGAGTCTGCTCGAGCGCAGTTAAACGTTTGTAATTCAGAACTACGATGCTAACTAAAGGAGACGACATAAATGTCCTAACTGTAATAGTTATTCCTTTCGCGAATTCACATCATTGCTTACATGTTCAGGCATGCACCTGTAGGCGGGCTGGCGCTGGCCTCAGTCGCCGGCCCCAACATTGGCTCCCCGTGAGAGCTCGGCTATGTTCCATATAGCAAACTTCTTTCCTCGACAAGCATCCAGGACCCCAACGAGAACGGCCAAATTAGCCAGTAGGAAAGCAAAGGGTAGTCTTACGCAGGCACTGGCCCGCGAGGCATCCCGTTGCCAGATCCCTACTGCTGCCAATGCGTAGAATACAAGCTGCAGGGCAAAGCAGACGGCGAAGAACGTCTGCTGCAGCAAAAGGAAGCTCGAGATCAGAGTCGCGGCCATAGGAAGCAGCGTCAACCATCGTAAACACTTGCGGGATACAAATTGCCATAGCCGGAGACCCCGCAACTCTTGGCGCAACTTCCACATGGCTAGAACGCCTTGCGCTGAAATTCGCCGTCGCCGGGCGAATTCTTCCTGAGCTGAACTACTGCAGCGCTCGCATGATCTCGCCTGAGGCTCAAACAATATCGCCCAGCCTGCGTTCCCCACGCGAATGGGATGTTCCAAATCATTTGCCAAATCAGGATCAACATCCGTGAATAGGCTACGACGGAGGCAGTACACCGATCCATCACATACCAACACGGAGGCGAGCTTACTCTCCAATCTATCCAACAGAGCCTCGTACTCGAGATAGGTGCTGCTGGCGACTGTAATAGTAGATTCGTCGGACCCGGCAATGTTACGCTCCATTCCGGTGACACAACCCACGCGAGGATCGGAGAAGTGACGAACCATCGTTCGTAGGCACTGAGGAGCGATGTGGGTATTGGCATCGGTGAAAAATAAAAGCTCGCCTTTGGCCAATCGCGCCAATCGGTTCAAGGTTATGTTTTTGCCAGCACGTTCCTGGTTGCGCGTAAACTGAAGACGCGGATCAGAAATGCTTTGAATCACTTCATCGGTGCCGTCGGTAGATGCATCGGATCCTACGAGGACTTCCAGCCGATCTGCAGGATAATCCCAGGCTAGGGTTTGCGTCAGCTTCCAGCCTATGTCCTTCTGTTCGTTGCGTGCTGCAATCAGCACGCTCACGCTGGGTAGACAGTTATCCGTCACTTGAACGCGAACCCGGCGCACTAGGGAGGCAAGGGCGAGCAGTAGCGGGTAGCCGATCCACACATAGGCCAGCCAACTTATGCCCGCCCAGAAACACATATTGGCGAGTCTCACCGCGCGCCTCGTCCGAGTAACACAATCTTCATGGTTTTGAGCAAGGTCACCACGTCCAGGGTTAGGGAGAGATGTTTGATGTAAAAGAGGTCATAGGAGAGTTTCTCGACATTGTCTTCGATTGAAGAGCAGTATCCCCGATGTACTTGTGCCCATCCAGTCGCTCCCGGCCGCACCGTCCAACGCTGTCTATAATGGGGGATTTCTCGGACCAGCCAGGTCTCTTGATCGAGCACGAACGGACGCGGACCCACGAAATACATGTCACCCTTCAAGATATTTAATAACTGTGGTAGCTCATCAAAGCGGTAGCGCCGGAGCCATCTGCCTACCCGCGTACAGCGGGGATCATCCTGAGTGGCCGGAGAGGGACTGCCATCAAACTCTATTTTCATGGAACGAAATTTATAGAGGGTAAAATGCCGTCCATTTTCCCCTACCCGCGTTTGCCGGAAAATCGCCGGCCCTGGAGAGTCGAGCCGAATCAGGACAGCGATGATCAACATGAGAGGCGCACTGACAATGAGGGCCAGAAAAGCAAATAGCATGGAGAGGCTGCGGTTAAGAAAGCCTTTCAGCGAGGAGTTTCTCCATCGGTGAGAAAACAATAGTAACCCGGCACTAAATGCACCTAACCAGACTTTCCCGGTGAGCTCCTCGTATAATTCGATACCGTCTTGGATGTTCAAGCCGGCCGCTTTCAATGCCATCAACTTGTCGACGGGCAGAAATCCCCGTCTCTCGCCAACGGCGATAATGATGCGGCGCGCCTCTCCGGACTCCGCGAGTTCCCAAATCAAATCAGGGTGCCCAAGATAGCGCACGCCGCGCAGCCGTTCTACGTGTGTGTAGTCCA
>JAFAPG010000164.1 GCA_019247235.1 Acidobacteriota bacterium | reverse complement strand
TCACTATCTGCTCCATTCTTCACGGGAACTGAACGAGACCGCCTATCTTCTTGGCTACGAAGACGCCAATTCGTTCTTTCGTGCGTTCCAGCATTGGGAGGGAACGTCGCCCCGACAATGGCAACTGCTCCAAAAGAGTTCGCCTGTTCATTGAGCGAGTTTTGTTATATCACTCATTTTCGCCTCCGCGGGCCCCAAGCAAGATCCAGAGTTTTCGGCCCTCAGCATGGTCGATCTCCCGAGAAACAGAGTCTCAGTCATTCTAGGCACCGATAATGTTTCTGATTGGGAACTTGGATGGGGGAAAATTCCCGGTTTTATTCGTTGACTTGTAACACCGTTGACTTCAGGGTTGGATAGATGAGCCACTTCTTTGCAGCATTCTCCCCGCAGTTCGCCGGTGTTGTGCAGGATTCCTTTAACAAGCCGTTACGTTATTAAAGGATAAGGCGTTATGTCTTAATAACGCGAAAGGCCCATTGCGTGCCTCCCCTTGTCACCCGCTCCCAACGACAATTCAAGAACGTAGAAGCTCTGCGACAAATTGCTCTAGGTCGAGCGCCTCAACTCCGCTAGCGATCGACACGGTAGGAACCTGGAGCCGGGATTTCCGGTGGACCACGACCAGCCTTCCGGCTCGTTTCTTCAGAGCGCGTTGAAGAGAAGTTAAGGGCGATGCCATGGGCGGGCGCACAGTCTTCGCGGATTTCGCTTCTACTAGCCACAGCTTGGCATTAGGACGCGGAACAAGAAAGTCCACTTCCAAACCCTGCTGATCGCGGAAGTAGTAGAGCTCCTTGCGCATCCCACGATCGGCCTGACTCTTGATTATTTCCGCAGCCACGAAGCCTTCAAACAGAGATCCAAGGAATGGCGAGCGCTCAAGCTCAGCCATAGATGTCAGACCGAGCAGGTAGCAGGCGAGACCGGAGTCCCCCAAATAGACTTTCGGCGACTTGATCAGTCTCTTTCCGAGGTTTTCAAAATATGGCGGCACAAGAATGACCTGGCCGGTGACTTCAAGGATGTGCAGCCAGTCGCCAATGGTAGGTACTGTGACGCCGAGCGGGGCAGCCAGGTCCGTCTTATTCAGAATCTGGCCATGGCGGCTCGCCAAAAGCGCCAAGAAACGACGAAACGTCGCCAGGTCGCGCACGTTCGTGATCGCTCGAACATCCCTTTCCAAATAGGTCTGCAGGTAGGAGGCGAACCAAAGGCCACGAGCCTTTGGCCGAGCGAGCACCTCTGGGAACCCTCCGTGCAGCAGATTCACCTTCCCGGTTTCCGAGAGACTGAAAGGCAGGAGCTGAAGGATGGCAGCACGACCCGCCATCGACTCGCTGATGCCCTGCATAAGTGGAGCTTCTTGAGAGCCGGTAAACAGCCACTGTCCCATCCGGCGTCGGCCCGTGTCGATGACTGTACGAACATACGCAAGTAATTCAGGCGTGTTTTGAATCTCATCGAAGACCACTGGAGGATGGAGCGCTTCCAGGAAGGCGCGGGGATCACTACGCACCCGTGCTTGAATATCAGGATCTTCGAGCAGTACATACTGGGCCTTAGGAAAAAGCCTGCGCAGAAGAGTGGTCTTGCCAGCACGACGTGGGCCAGTCACAACCACAGCGGGAAAGTGCCGAGCTGCATCCAGCAGCACAGTAGCCAGTCTTCGTTGAATATATTGCACATGAGAAATATAAACTAGTACTTTAAATTACTCAATACTACTTTTAGCGTTTCTTTCTGTGCTCGCTAGGGGCCGGCATCATCGGCGTCTGCTGGGATGGTGCTGTGTTGGTGGTTTCGCAGGGCGTTTGTCTTATGTTTTCGAGCCACGTGCCCAAGACAAATCCAAGCGCCAATGCCGCGCTCGCTACAACTGGCACCCATACAGCCCAGATCTGTTTTTCCAGCCTGACGATGAAATCATCCATCTGTTGGGCACGAGTCGCCATGCTTCGCAGGAGCGAGTCATTGGCACTTTTGATTCTCGCAATTACCCCGACGTCAGGGTGTGCCACTTCGCGGAGCACGTTCAGCAATTGCTTCTGAACGGAGTTCAATTATTGGAAACAACATCGCCGAAATTCGAAATTCCGAAAAAGCCGCGCCGGTCGGCAAACAAGTGATAGGACTGTGGCTGGGGAAATCGTGGCAGCAGAGAAAAGATCACTGCCACCACAGCTGTGAGGACAAGTAGCAGTGCCGTGTTGATCCTCCGCGAAATGACTTTATCTGACATGCGAAATCCTGCACAATCATCCGAACGAAAACTGCCTGCTACTGCCGGATGGGTTCCGTTCCTTCACTCAGGATCTTTAGATAACGTGAGTATGCGAAGACACGGGCTCGGCGCTTTCCCGTGACCTCCTTGGCTATGCCGAGGGGAGCCAGGTGATCTAAAGCAACCGTCACCGTGGGGATGGACAGCTTAAGCTCGTCGGAGACAGCGCCGATACTTGCCAGAGGTTTCTTCTGCATGTACTCATGAACACGCAATGCAGAAGACGCCGCGCGTCCGATTGTCTGAATACGATCTCGATCTTTTGCAAAGAGGGTCAGAATCTGTTTTGCAGCATCAGCGGCGGAACGCGCTGTGATCTCCGTCCCTTCGAGAAAAAAAGCCAGCCACTCTTCCCAGGCACCATCCGTTCGTACGCGCTGAAGCAGGTCGTAGTACCGGTCGCGATTCGTCTTGAAGTACAGGCTGAGGTACAAGAGAGGCTCTCGCAACGCTCCCTTGGAGCAAAGCAAGAGTGTGATCAACAGACGCCCGAGTCGGCCATTGCCGTCCAAGAAGGGGTGAATGGTCTCAAACTGCACGTGAATCAATCCGGCCTCGACGAGAATAGGCAACTTGTGTTCTTGATCGTGGAGAGAACGCTCAAGGCTGTCAAGACATTCCAGCAACCGCTCTGGCGGAGGCGGAACAAACGCAGCATTCCCGGGTCGAGTACCGCCGACCCAGTTTTGCGACCGCCGGAATTCGCCGGGAGTCCTGTTGGCCCCGCGTCCGCCGCGCAACAGGATAGCGTGAATTTCTCGGATGAGTCGGAGAGAGAGCGGAAAGCCACCCGCGATCCGACGAAGACCATGTTGCATCGCTGCAACGTAGTTTGAGACTTCTTCGACATCGTCAATCGGAACACTCGGTTCAGCGTCACTTTCAAACAGCAATAGATCCGAAAACGACGATTGCGTTCCTTCAATCTGGGACGACAGTAGTGCTTCTTTCTGGATATACAGGTACAGGAAGAACTTCGTGTCCGGAAGCAAGGTGGTTAGGCCATCGAGTCTGCCCAGTGCTTGGTTGGCACGGTCAAGATGCTGATACAGCCCCGCCAATTCCACAGGCGGATTAGGCGGCAGCACTGGCGGGATAAAGGCGCGCACTGGTTCTCCAGTGACCGTCGTTGTCACGTAGGTCCCCAGCCTCGACTTGTTTTCAGTGACCACTCGCTTACGAAGGGTTCCTTTAATAAGGGCGCCCGCTATTAAAGGATATGGCATTATGTCTTAATAAGCAAGCGCGCTTGCTGGAGCGCAGATTTCTCAACGAACCACTGGCACTGTTGAGAAATCTAAACCGACACTTTAGATTTCTCAAAA
>JAFAPG010000106.1 GCA_019247235.1 Acidobacteriota bacterium | reverse complement strand
TGGAACATTATCTCGATCTTGCCGATGTAGCCTTGGGATTGAGGCGGGCGGAGCACTGATACGCAGTGACTCAATCCGCAGTAAACCGCAGCAGGCCTTGCTGGTGGTGAGCCCGCGGAAAACATGGGTGCTCCGTGCTGACGCATGATATCGTTGACGTTGACCTGCTCCAGGGAACTCGAGCCCTTAGGAGAAGTCCTCTCCAGAGATAACGCATTCCGCAGATAACCAAGATCGCCCGTCGTCTGGCAAAAATCGGGGCTGGCACAGATTCCGGTTAAGGCGTGCTGCAGAAGCTCGCCGCTGAGAACGAGGCACACGATAAGATCGGCTATTCGCGCGAACAATCAAACTGCCGAAACCGCGAATCCCCATTGCCCTTGCTGGAAGTCAGAGGAGATCGGTGCCGAGGAGGCGAAGCTTCCTACCTGATTTCTCCCCTGATGCCAGTTTTACTCGACACATTGGACGGGCATTACCGTCATCGGGCGAGCGGGGGGGCCCATGCTATCTGCGATTTACCTCAGGCTAGGGCAATGAGACCGGTCACCGAGACTAGGCCGGGATGCGTTTGTCCCCGCTATCATCGTAGGCAGCTATCGAATGCTTGGCGAATTGATAGAGCGCTCGTTCGACGCGGCGCAAATCAGAGAGCAACGTGGCGGGGTCAACGCTCAGCAGACTTGATTCCGCGAGCTGGAAGATTTGTACGTGCAGGGCCTCGAAATCGGCGAGGATGGCGGAGGCGCCATAGCCTTGCTTCCGCCGCTCCAGCCCATGCTCGGCGGCTACCGTCAAGGCGTCGGGACCGAGCTCGTCGCTCTCAGTTTCGAGCGTTCGCAAGAGCCACTCAAGAATGCGCGGTAAGTGACCGAGAACCGCACCATCGTCTCGCCAGAGACGAGGCCGCTCGCGGCTTTCGCTTTCGAGTGCATGGGGCAGGCGCGCTAGGATGGCAGGCAAATTCTCGGCCAAAACTGCCGTGATCTTTTTTTGTTGCGCGCCTGCTTCGCCCCGAGCAGTCAGCTTGTGCCGCAAGCTGGCGACCAAATCTTCAATCCCTGCCGGTTTCACCAGATAATCATCGACTTGATGCCGAATGGCCTGGAGGGCGGTTTCAAAGGCGGGATAACCGGTCAAAATTACGGTCACGCAGTTCGGTTGCGCGTGGCGCATGGCCGTGACCACCAGGAATCCATCGCCTTCTTCGCTGATGTTCAAGTCGGAGAGCAAAACGTCAAAAGACGATTGATGGATCGCTTCAAGGGCCTGGGCTACACTGGCCGCGGTCGTCACGTCGAAGCCGTATCCCTTCAGTACGCGAGGAAGAGTTAAGCGGATGTTGGGTTCGTCATCCACGAAGAGAACACGAGTGGCGCGCTCTACGTGCGGGCCCATAGGTTGTACTGATTCCCCCCGGAAAGGACTCGACATCATATCGCAACCCTCGGCACACGCGTCTGTTCAGGCGAGATTTTCAAGCCGGCCAACTTAGCGGGTATTCCCATTTTGGGACAGCGCGCTTGAGCTCTCATTTCTGGCGTCCGGGAAAGTCCCAGCGTAGGCCGGCTCTGGCCAAAATCGGCGGACCGAGATTGGCGATGGTCCGAGCACTGGTCGGAGAGAGAGCGACCAGGTAACGCTGGTTGAGCAGATTTTCAGCCGCTACATACACTTCTAACCCGCTCACAAGCTTGCGGGCCAGCAGTAGATCCATCACGTAGTACGCTTTGAGAGGCAGCGTGTTGAGATCATCGTCAAATTGCAGACTTGAATAATGCCCCTGAATACTAGCCATCAGCCGGGAAGGATTTGAGTAGCGCGCCTGCCAAGAGAACTGATGGCGGGGCACTTCGGGTACGTCCAGTCCAATAAGGGCCAGGGTGGAATTTATCACCGTAGCGTGGGCGTATTGATAACCGGCGGAGAGTTCGATCGAGTCGCTTAGGTGCAGGCTGCCGTCGAGCTCTGTGCCCAACGAGCGCGTGCGGCCGAGGTTCTGCCGCTGGCGATTGGTCAAAGTCGGTGTGGTGTTGATCGTGACGTTAACCACCGGATCGACAATGTCGCTCCAGAACATAGTTGCTCGGGCCTCGACTTTGTTGTCGACAAAGAGGCCGCGGACTCCCGCTTCCGCCCCTGTCAGACGCTCCGCCCGAAGGAAAGGGTTGCTAGCGGTTAGGACCGATCCTTGCTGAAAGCTCCGGTACAGCTCGTTTAAGGTGGGCGCGCGGAAGGCGCGGTAGGCGGAGAGGGAGGCGGAGAAATTGCGACTGAAGCCCCGCAACAGCGATACCCGCGGATTGAACGAGCTCTGGCTGCGATCCGGGAAGCGCGTGGCCACGATGGGGCCCGCCGGCCGGCTCAGGCGGAGGGTTGATCCCTGATTATTGTTCCAGTCATCCCAACGCATTCCGGCAATTACCGTCCAATGGTTGCCGTGGCGGAAAATGTCCTCAGCAAAGACTCCGGTCGCCAGCTGCCGGCCTCCGGCAATGTTATTGGCGAAGTGGTTGCCGGTCGTAGAAGAGATCAGCTGTTCGTCGCTCGCCCCTATGATCTGCTGGTTGTCAAGCCCGACGATAAAGGTCTGAGCCCTCCATCCGTGATTCCAAACCAAGCTGCCTCCGATTTGTTGCGAGGGGACATGTTGAATGTCGTTCAGTCGTTCGCTGTTACGATCCAAAGCGACCGAAGAGAAGGTCTGGTCATAGCCTTGCGCCTGGCCATAAAGGCGTGCGCTAAGCGAATCGCGATCGGCCCAGCCGGCGTTGACGCCGCCCACCCAAAAACCAGTAGCCGTGCTATTGGTCTGCACTCGAGTGCCATTATGTCGAGATTCTTCAAAAAGACTACTGCGCAGAAACACTCGCCGGTTTTCCGCCGCGTGATAGCCAATACTGGTATCGAGAGCGACATGCTGGGAATTGGCAGCCGTATCGACCAGACCGCGTTCGGAGGTGGGTACAAGAATATATCCGTCGCTGCGCGACAGGTCGAGCCCGGCGCCCAGATCCCATCCGGATCTCACCGTCCCCCCCCAAAGGGACAGGGATGGAGTTTTCTCCGTGCCGTAGGAGAAGTCGGCCGAGAACGAAGATTCGGTGGGCACCCGGGTGGCGATTTCGACCACCCCGCCGAGCGCGTCGCTGCCATAGAGATTCGACGAGCCGCCGCGAAATACCTCTACGCTTGCAATCTCGGTGCGCGGAATCCGGTCCCAGTAAACCCATCCGCCGAATGGGTCCACCCACGGTATTCCATCTTCAAGAACTAGGGCTCGGCTGGGGCCCGTGCCCCCTAAACCGCGAAGCGAAACTCCCTGAGTAGTGGGATTTGCCACCCGGCTGCTAATGCGCCGGAACAGACTGAACCCCGGAACCTGGCGCAGCAGGTCGTCAAGGGAGAGCGCGGCAGTTGCCGCCACATCGGCGCTTGAAAGCTGAACGGCGCTGCCTGGCACTTCGGAAAGCTTCATGGAGCTGCGCGTGGCTGACACTACAATGCGCTCATTGACCGCGGCGACCTGAAGAACGAAGCTGAGGCGGGCCACTCCCGGCGACCAGGTCTGTTCGGCAGGAGAAAATCCCGGAGCTGAGACATGTACAGTGCCGGCAGCGACCGCGAGAGCGGGAAAATGAAATTCGCCCTCCGGACCCGTGGTGGTTGAGGCCGTAAAGTTCCCCGCCTGAACCGAGACCTGGGCTTGAGCAATGGGCGCTCCGCTGGGGTCGTGCACTTCGCCCACGAGTGTCGTCGGTTGCGGCGGGGAGGAGGCGAAACAGTAAGAGGTTAGAAGCCACAGGCCCACGCCTAGCGCTCGAGAGCTCGAGCGAGTAAGAGGCCGGATGGCAATGAAGCGCAAAATTTCGACGGTCACACCCAACGCACCCGCGCACCGCGCAGCCGATTGACAGTCGCGGGCGAGTACCTCAATTGTTACACGGACGGCACCAGACGGAGGTGAGGATTTCTAGAATTTCTCTCTGGGCCGGCGGTTTTGGTTTAGCGATCGCGAACGAATCGATATCGCCCGCCGCGGGTTGAGGCGACCGATTCGACGATCTTGAGGAAGGCGTGTCCGGCATGGGACAGGGTGGCCGATTTTCGATAGATCAGACGCAATTTGCGATGCACGTTGAGCTCTTCGACCTGGATGCGTATCAGCTCGCCGCGAGCGATTTCGTCCTCCACGCTGATTTCGGGCAGGAAAGCCACTCCGTGCCCCATGGCCACGAAGCGCTTGATGGCCTGTAAGGTGGGTAATTCCACTCCCATGTGGAGCGGGGTTTTAAATTTCTTGAAGGCCTGAATCACCTTCTCGCGATAAGGCGAGGACACAATGTGCGCTACAAAGGATTCGGCGCCCAACTGCCGGATGCTGACCCGCTCATCGCGCGCCAGAGGATGTTCAGGAGGAACGACCAGGATCAGTTCGTCGGAATAAACTACCAAGGACTCGATGTCCGGGTCTTGGACATCGTAGGTAAGCACCCCGAACTCACAGTGATGGCGTCGGACATCGTCGGGAATTTGGCTGCCAAGTGAGCGCTGCACCAGGATGCGGATGGCTGGATGCAAGCGGCCAAACTCGGCTAAAACGCGCAAAAGGTAGAGGGCAGTGAGCTCATTCGCGCCAATCACCAGCTTGCCCTTTTGCAGCTCGCGAATCTCGGTGAGTGCCTGGCGCGCGTTCTCCCGCAGGTTCAGCAGGCGTTCGGCGTATTCCTGAAGTACCCGGCCAGCATCGGTGAGCAGCCCATCACGCGAGGAGCGGTCAAACAGCGGTTCCCCAATCTCCGCCTCCAGTTTGCGAATGGCCTGGCTTACCGCCGACTGGGTGCGATGGAGTTTGTCGGCGCCGCGGGAAAATCCTCCTTCCCGGGCCACGGCCAGAAACACCTCTAATTGGGAGAGATCCACAGGTTTCTATAAGTCCTTCTACTATTCTTATTAGCTCAGCTCCTTCTATAAGTTTAACTTACCACATTTGAAACAATAATAAGCTTTTCTTGTAAACTGGATCCGCGTAGCATGAAAATGATCACAGGGAAAAACCGATGACTATCGATGGCTCCAGGATCACGATCTTCGATACCACCTTGCGCGACGGAGAACAATCTCCTGGTTGCAGCATGAACGTGCAAGAGAAAGCGCGATTGGCGCGGCAGCTCGATCGTCTGGGTGTGGATGTGATTGAGGCTGGCTTTCCTATCGCCTCGGATGGGGATTTTGCTGCGGTTGAGGCAGTTGCAGCGGCGGTTCCCCGGCCCATCATCGCCGCCCTGGCGCGAGCCGCCCGAAACGACATCGAGCGGGCGGCGCAAGCGCTCCATGCCGCGGTGCGTCCTCGTATTCACGTTTTTCTTGCCACCTCAGATATTCATTTGCAGCATAAGCTGCGAATTACTCGCCGCCAGTGTCTCGAGCAGGCGCGGGCTTCGGTCCGTCTGGCCCGCAGTTTTGCCGCGGACGTGGAGTTTTCTCCCGAAGATGCGACGCGCACCGACCCTGAGTTCCTCGCCGAAGTGGTCACGGCCGTGATCGAGGCCGGAGCAACCACGATTAATATTCCCGATACTGTTGGTTACACGGTGCCGCTAGAATTTGCTTCATTAATCCGTAGGTTGCGTGAGCGGGTTCGAGGGATCGATAACGTCATCATCTCGGCGCATTGTCACAATGACTTGGGACTGGCTGTCGCCAATTCGCTCGCGGCGGTCGCCGCCGGCGCACGGCAGGTCGAGTGTACGATTAATGGCATTGGGGAGCGGGCTGGGAATGCCTCGCTCGAAGAGATCGTGATGGCCTTGCGGGTGCGCGCCGACCAGTACCCCTACATCACTGAAATTTCCACCGAGCAGCTTTATCCCACCAGCCAAATGCTTGAAGAGATCACCGGGATTCCCGTGCAGCCGAATAAGGCGATCATTGGGCGTAACGCCTTTGCCCACGAAGCCGGTATCCATCAGGATGGCATGCTGAAGAATCCTTTGACTTACGAGATCATGACCCCACAATCGGTGGGAGTCCCGGATTCCAAGCTGGTTTTAGGTAAGCACTCCGGGCGCCACGCGCTCAGCCTGCGCTGCGAGCAGCTCGGTTATCACTTTGAACGGCGCGAACTGGATGAGATCTATCGTAAGTTCGTAGTATTGGCCGACCAAATCAAGCACGTGCTCGATCACCATCTCCTCGAGCTGATTCGCGAGACTTACGGCGAAAGTCACCGCATGCCACCGAGTCGGGTGGAAAGCGAGCGCGCGTCGGCGGTGGCGGCCGGGGCCGAAGAAGGCCGGAAGCTTTTTCCGACCGGTGTGTCGTCGGAATTCAGCGCCGTCAGTTTGCCGGTGAATTCCGGAAGCGAGCACCACTCCGAACAAGAAGATTACCTCTGGGGTGTTTAAGCAAGCTCTGGGCAAGCAGACTTGCCCAGGAGTTGCCTTCTCATCCCCATCCCTTGCGGGTACCCATCCTGGGGTAGAATCTTCGTTCTCCATTTGCCGAATGGGCGCACCAATCCATGCGAATTGAGATCACCACCTTGCCTGGCGACGGCATCGGGCCTGAGGTTACCGCCCAAGCGGTTCGTGTGCTCCGGGTAACGGCGGAAAGATTTGGCCATCAGCTGGAGGTCACGGAGAAAAACATTGGCGGGGCGGCGCTTCTCACAAGCAACGATCCTCTTCCGCAAGACACGCTTCGAGCCAGCCTGAGCTCGGGGGCGGTGCTTTTGGGAGCGGTCGGCGGTCCGGCATTCGATGCCTACCCCCCCCACCTCCGTCCAGAATCAGGGCTGCTGAGATTGAGAAAGGAACTAGGGGTCTTCGCCAATCTGCGGCCCGCGCTCTCGCTTCGGCAACTCGAAAGCCTCTCCCCGCTTCGCGCCGAAGTCGTTCGCGGCACTGACGTGTTAATTGTGCGTGAGCTGCTGGGTGGACTTTACTTCGGTGATCGCTCCATAAGGGGCGAGCCTGGCGGGCGCACGGCAATCGACACCATGATGTACCAAGAAGGGCAGATCGAGCGCATCGCCCGGATGGCATTCGAGCTGGCCAGCCAACGTCGCCAGCATGTGACCTCGGTCGATAAAGCGAATGTGCTCGATTGCTCGAGACTTTGGCGCGAGGTGGTCACCCGCGTGGGCAAAGACTTCCCCCAGGTCGCTCTCTCCCATATGTACGTCGATGCAGCGGCCATGGCCTTGGTTTCACACCCAACGGAGTTCGATACCGTGCTCACGGAAAACATGTTCGGCGACATTCTCTCCGATCAGGCCGGCGCCGTGGTTGGGTCGCTTGGCCTACTGCCTTCGGCTAGCCTCGGTGGCAAAGTGGGTCTTTACGAGCCTATTCATGGCTCCGCCCCCAACCTTGCCGGCCAGGGTATCGCGAATCCTCTGGGCGCCGTCCTTTCAGGCGCCATGCTGCTGCGCCATTCGTTTCAGCTCGAGGCTGAGGCGGGCGCGATTGAGTCAGCTGTTCAGGAGGTCCTCGCCTTTGGCCATCGCACGCGGGACCTGGGCGGAGGCGAGAACTCGGTGTCGACCGAAGGCATGGGAGATCTGGTCAGCGAACGGGTGATCACGGCGCGAACCTAGCTTGAGTGCTCGAAGTACTCGAGAAGGAGGAAAATCATGAATCTGACGCGAGCAGGCTGCGGTCTAGCGGTATTGCGCATCGTCGTGGGCATTGTCTTCCTGGTACACGGCTACCAGAAGCTCTTTAAGATCGGCATTCATGGCGTGGGCACGATGTTCGGCCACATAGGAATACCCTTCCCCGAATTCTTTGCCGTGGTTGTCTCGCTGGTTGAACTGGTAGGAGGAATACTGCTGGTTCTCGGCATTGCCACCCGCATCGCCGCGGCTTTGAATGCGGTCGACATGCTGGTAGCGGTTTTCGCCGTACACCTCAGACATGGCTTTTATAACCAGAACATGGGATTCGAGTATCCGCTGGTCATGCTTGCCGCCACCCTCTGTTTGACGCTCGAAGGAGGCGGGGCGCTTTCCTTACGGTCCTGAAGCGCGTCTATTCTCGACTGCGCGCGCGCGTAGCGTGGGAGAGTCGAAGGATCAGGGCCGCAGTACGGTAGCGCACGGCGGGATTTCGCTCAGCCAGATTACGTTCCAAGCGTTCGATCGAGGCAGGAT
>JAFAPG010000633.1 GCA_019247235.1 Acidobacteriota bacterium | reverse complement strand
GCTCCGAAACTTTGACCGAGCTGGATGGCTTTAACCTTACACAGCCGGCCACGGGACAGCTGCTATTACGGGTTTCAACCGACGCCTTGCGCAATGTGCGGGTTGAAACTACGCGTATTCCTGCCCAGTACGGCAAAGGCCCGGCGGGAGTGTTGGCTCTTGAAACCGGCATTGGCGATGACCACTATCGTTTTGCTGCCACCAATTTCATTCCTTCGGTGCAAAATAAGAAGGGATGGACCTTGGACAAAGTGGATCCTCGCTTCACCGTGTCCGGTCCGATCAGAAAGGGAAAGCTTTGGTTCTTTAACGGAATTGATGGGGAATATGACAACGTCATCATCCCTAGCCTTCCCAACGAGGAAGACCGCGATACCATTTGGCGATTGGGAAATCTGGCCAAAATCCAGGCTAACTTCGGCACCGGTGACATCGTAACCACGACTTTCTTGGTCAATCGCCTACATGACGATCACCTCAATTTCTCCACGCTAGCTCCCGCGACCACTCGTCCCAGCGATGTGGAGAGCCTCTACTTCGGCTCCGTGAAGGAACAACACTCTTTCGCTACTGAGACCTTGCTTGAGCTGGGCCTTGGTTTTAGCCAATATGGGCTCGAGCAGAAGCCGTTGGACAACTTACCGTATGTCTTGACTCCACAAGGAGCACTGGGTAGCTACTATCGCCAGGCGCACACAACCGCGCGCCGTTGGCAGGGATTCGCGAATTTTTACCAGCCTGGCTATTGGCGTGGCCGACACGATTTTCTGGTGGGAATGGACCTCGATCGCCTCTCCTATGATCAGCGGTTTCGCCGTGCCCCCATTCGCTCCTTGCGCATCTGTCCCCCCCCGAGTTCGAACTGCCAGCCTCTGGCCTTATTCTCGACCTTTGCGGGCGGGGATCCGACAGCAAGCGACAATACCGAAGCCAGCGCCTTTGCCGAGGATCGCTGGTCATTTCTCCCCCGGGTGTTAGTTGAACCTGGTATTCGTCTGGATTGGGATGAGATTCTGCGAACCCCGCTGCTTTCCCCACGCTTGGCCGGAACCTGGCTCGTTGATCGCTCCGGTAATACCAAGCTTTCTTCTGGCATCGGCGTCACCTACCAGTCCACAGATCTCTCGCTCCTAGCGGCACCGCTCGCAGGGTCGCGCCAGGATACGTTTTACAGCCTGTCGGGAACGGCCAATTCCGTTCTGACCACCTTTGCCGTGAATCACCATGGCCTACGTGCGCCGCGTTTTCTCAACCTAAGCCTTGCCATCGAGCGCAAACTTCCGGGACAAGTCTTCCTCCAGGCGGAATTTCTTGAACGGAGGGGCTCGGATGGCTTTGTCTATAACATTCCTCCCGGTGCAAGCGGCGCCAACTTCGTGCTTGCGAATAGCCGCCGAGATCGCTACCGATCTTTCAAGCTCGACCTGCGGCGCACTTTCCATCAACGCTACATGGTGAGCGCTTCCTATACTCGCTCTCGCTCTCGCTCTAATCAGGTACTTGATTACTCCCTCGATAATCTGCTGCTCAGCCCACAACTGGCCGGACCCTATCCGTGGGATACCCCGAATCGTTTTATTTCCTGGGGATGGCTGCCTGTGGTCAAAGGCTTCGAGGCTGGATACTCGCTCGAAATCCGCAGCGGGTTTCCCTTCGGCGCGGTCAACGATCAGCAACAAATCATTCAAGCGCCTGGAACATATCGTTTTCCGACATACTTAAGTTTGAACTTCCACTTAGAAAGGCGCTTTCATGCCGTGGGCTTTGCCTGGGCCTTGCGCGGTGGCTTTGACAATATCACCAATCGACAGAACGCCTTTACCGTCAACAACGACATCAATTCACCTCAGTTTCTCACTTTCAGCAACTTTGATCGTCGTGCCTTCACGGCGCGAATTCGTTTCTTAGGTCGTAAATAGGCCGAAATCCTGACCACGGAGCTTGAAGTTATTACCTGACGAAAGTTTGGAAAGTTGCAGGCAGCATGGGCTAAACAACAGAAAACAAAGAAGTGTCAGGAAATGGCAAGGCGCATGCAGAATGGCTCTCAGCATCCCAGTTCTACGGAGGTGGACACATGCAAGCTCCAGTCGAAAACTGGCGAGCACTCTCTGAGGCAGCCAGCCGCGAGCAGGATCCCGAAAGACTTATCCAGCTCGTCGAAGAACTTAATCGTGCCCTAGTGCACCGGGAAAGGGAGCGGCGCAGGCTTCTTACCCGCAATTAAGCTATTCTCAAAGCCTTCTACTCGGCGATTTACCTGCGGACGCCCAGCCAAGCAGAATTGCTTACCCCACGGACGCGCAATGTGTGCTTCCGCTGGCAATGCGAATCCGCGGAAAACCATCATAGTTACCCAGTAGGCCTGGCTTCTTAAACCTCCGCCCCCTAGGCCTCTTAGGGCCCTCCAATTCTTAGAACGCCGCAACCGTAAGGGTGGGCTGACCCGACGCGTGCGAGGTCAAAAAAGACAAAGGCGGTAAAAGTGTCGCTAGTTCCGGTCAGGATTTGGTGTTGTGCGGCTGCGCCGCCAGCTACGAGGAATTCGAACGAATTCCGCGGGCTGAAGTTTTCCTGAGGAGGTCACCTTCTTTGGGACCCCAGAGCCGAATTGAGCGAAGCGTTCGGGGTTGACCTGAGAGGTTGCTTGGGGGCAGCCGGTGGCTGCCCTCAAGCGAGTACCTGTGAAGCTGGGCTTCACTGCGAGCAGGAACTGCTTACCATTTGCACGTCGGTGATCCTTAGGTGCCCGTGCTCGGTGTTGTGTTTCTTCACGCCGGTATCATGCGCCATTTCCTTCGTGTCTTCTTTCAAATTGTGCGCGGTTTGATTGGAAACGACGCCGGTAGCAGAAATCGTATGCCCGACATGGTCGGCCAAAGACACGGTATCGCTGCGCACCTCCCAGTCGCTGCCATCGT
>JAFAPG010000629.1 GCA_019247235.1 Acidobacteriota bacterium | reverse complement strand
GACAAGCAACGCGTCGTGACGGTCTCGTTCTACTATCTGGGACAGAGATTCATCGATGGGCTGATATTCTTCGACTTTCTCCATAAGTAATGGGATAAGAGCTGTCTGGTGGTCCTGCCTCGCGAGCCATGCACCCCACGCAACTCGGAGCGGATCCTGAGAACGTAACCACTCAGTTGCCCACTCTGTTCGCAGTTGGGCATCGGTGCGGAGTAAAGGCACCGGATCGCTTCCGGGTGCTTGCTGAGCGGTCAGAGATGCGGCAAGACCAGCAAAGACGCATGCCGCTTTGACCAGTACTGCATGCCTGCGCGGTCTCATTCTTCAGAGTCTATCAGGGGGATGAGGTGAAGCCTGTGCCGACGAACCTGCCGCTGCTGTCTGGCAGCTGCCAACTTCCGGTCTCGTTCGCTGTGGATCTCCTGCTGGCGCCCGGCCAGCATATCCTTCGGCGTGATGTAGCCGATGGCACTCGTCAAGCGGACGTTGTTGTAATGCTCGACATAGCCCTGTACTAGGCGCAGCGCATCGTCCAGCGAGAGTGGAGTTCCCGGACGGATGCATTCGCTCTTTAGCGACTTGTGCCAGCGCTCGATTTTCCCGTTTGATTGCGGATAGTAGGGCGAGGTTCGGACATGTGTCATGCCCGAGATGCGAATGAACTCCTTGAAGTCACGTGCAATGAACTGTGGCCCGTTGTCGGAGATGATACGCGGCTTTGCATCCGGGTACTTTTCCTTAGCCCGTTCGAGAATTACCTCGATGTCGGTCTCCCTCATCGACTCTCGCAGGTCCCAGTGGATGATGGAACGACTGTATCCATCCAGAATGCTGCACAAGTAATAGAAGGTCCCGCACACGTTGATATAGGAAACATCGATGTGCCAATGTTGATGCGGCTGGAGCGGCTGCTCGAAGCTGGTTCCCTTGCGCGACGGCTTGGCTTTCCACCGTGAGAGCAATCCCGCTTGCTTCAACACTCGCCAAACGCTTGCCGGACTGACCGCCACTACGTCAGCGTCGAGCATCATGAACGTCAACCGCCGATAACCCTCCAACGGATTCTTCAAATGGAAATCGATGATCGCGTCCTGCTCCCACAGTTCCAGCCAGAAATCGCGAGGAACCCAACCGTTGTGCTCGTTCACGCACCCGTAACGTTGCCGCCAGTCATAGAACTTGCTGGCCGTCACACCCAGGCAATGAATGAATCGTCCGACGCCGATCTCGGTCTTCTCCGACCAGCGCCGGACAAAATCAACAACTTGGTCGCACACGTCATGCGGCACCCAGCTGCCGGTTAGAGTTCCCCAAGTGTTTTTTTTAACGCGATGTGCTCCGCCATCAGCTCGGCTAGAACTTCGTCCTTGGTCTGCACCTTCTTCTCCAAGAACTCAATCCGTTTCTGCTTCGCCGCAACTTGCCGGCCTGGCCGATCCTTCGATTCGAAGGCAGACGCCCCGTTCTCGAAAAACTCCTTCTGCCAACGGCAGAAGACAATGGGCTGCAACCCCTTTCTTCGCAAAGCGGGGAAACCGGCACCTTCCTAGAAGATGGCGTTTCAGGATGGCAATTTTCTCTCCGGCGGTGTAGTGCTTACGCTCGTTTCATAGGTTCTCCCGATTATCGTAACGCGGGGAACTCTTTCTGCACTTCCATCTGAGGCGGGACACCTTGAAAAAGTGTACAAAAGCGCAAACCAGGGATCGCCCTCTTTGTTGACGATCTACGATGACATTCTCGTTTCGGACTGTTCCGTGTTGTTGGTCCGTCGAGTATATTATTGCGGCATTTTGTCTTGACAGTCAGTAACGCACCACGGGAATAATGTGAGCGTCGTGTGTCCGAATGTTTTACCGATTCTCTTGGCGAGCGGGTCCTCCGATCGCGCAAATGGGGGACCCTCTACGTCAGGAGGCGGCAACTCGATTGAGTGCTGCGAAATTCAGGTAGCTTCTCTTGAGTGCTAATCCTGATTGGGTCTCTGGCAAAGGAATGTCTTGCGTGAGAGGTAGCAGCTAAAGAAATTGGCCTCGGAGGATAGGAAAATCATGCCCAAAAGAATTCTAACTCTTACCGCAATCGCCACCCTTTCAGCCATTTCGTTCGCGCAAGGCTTAGGAAACATCGTTGGGACCATCAATGATCCCTCGGGAGCGGCGGTCGCAAACGCTAAGATCTCGGCGGTTCAATCCGGCACGGGTGTAACCCGGGAGGCAGCATCGAATGCTCAAGGATATTATGTGATTCCATCGCTTCACCCCGCGGAGTACGCAGTGACGGTTCAAGCCGCAGGCTTTCGCGTAGCACAGCAAAACGTGAGTCTGCTGGCGGACCAGACCCTCACGGTGAACTTATCTTTGCAAGTCGGCGCTTCATCAGAACTCATCGAGGTGAACGTCCATCAGGTGCAAGTCGATACCACAACGGCCACACTGCAAGAGGTGGTAGAGCAGCGCCGTATCATTGACCTGCCGCTAAATGGCCGCAATGCTGCCCAGCTCACGTTGCTGACCGCGGGCTCCGTCAACTCTCCCAATGGTGGGGCGGACCAGGGATTCACGAAGACGTTCCCTGGTGCGGTGACGATCTCGGCCAATGGCGCCCGGCAGGACATGGTCAGCTACCAACTTGACGGTGGCAACTATGTGGACGAGTACACGAATGTCAACCAACCGTTTCCTTTTCCCGATGCACTTCAGGAATTTAGTGTACAGACTAGTAATTACACGGCGGAGTACGGGCAGAACGCTGGTGCGGTAGTCAACGTGGTTACCAAGTCGGGCAGCAATAACTTCCATGGCGATGTGTTTGAGTTCTTGCGCAACTCGGTTTTTAATGCACGAAACTATTTCTCGCCGCAAACCACAAAATACAACGGAGCAACGGTTGCCACCAAGGACCACGGACGTGACCAGATTAAGCGCAACCAGTTTGGCGGCACCCTGGGCGGTCCTATTATCCACAACAAAACCTTCTTCTTCGGAGGAATTCAAATTACGCGCTTCCGCAATGTGGGTAGTCCGTCAAACTCCGCGATTCCGAGCACAGCGCTGACTGCAACTTCAATTCCTGCGAGCGGCCCAGTCAACTCATCCTGCCCATCTTGTGATGTTGAAACCTACCTGAATGGTGGTGGCACTATCGACCCAGTATCGCTCAATATCCTGAAAGCTCTGCCGCTGAGCACAAATCGCTCCATCACCTACCTGAAACCGGATAATGAAAACTTTCGTGAGGTGCTCGGCAGAGTTGATCATTCCATTAGTCAGAATGAGCACTTAACAGGGCGTTACTCCTACAATCAGTTCCACCGAGATCCAGTTTTCGACAGCGCAAATTTCCTGGCCTATGCAGATGGCGCCACTATTACCAACCAGAACTATTTGATTCACGAGACTCACGTTTTCCGTTCAAACTTGTTGAATGATTTTCGCTTTAGCTATGCGCGAGAGGCGGCGGGCCGCGGTCCCGCGACCAAGGTTCCAAGCCTGCGGACTCTGGGATCGAACATTCCCTTCCAACCCGCAAGCAATGCCATCCAACAGATTCGAGTCAATGGATTTTTTAACTTCGGAGACAACCCTCAGGCAAAGTTCATCCGCAATAATTTTGCTTGGAGCAGCGATATAAGTTGGGTCAGGGGCAGGCATGACATCCGCCTGGGTGGCGTTATCGAGCGCAGCCGGGTAGATATTAACAACTTGTTCTTTCAGCCCGCAGAGTTCAGTCTTAATTCATTGACTGCTTTCTTTGCGGGTCAGCTCGGTGATTACGGCGGCAACTTTGCCTTCCGACAGGGCGCTGGAGAATTCAAGAACAACCGAAACATATTTGCCGGACTCTATGCGCAGGAC
>JAFAPG010000626.1 GCA_019247235.1 Acidobacteriota bacterium | reverse complement strand
GAGCTTGGGTCTGGGCTTCGTCCTCGGCTCTTTGTTTCACTGCCATGACCCGGGCTTCTTCGGCAGTTTGGGCAGTTTCGCGGGCCGCTGATAGAACGGCGACTTTTCCTTGTCTTTGCCGGTATGTGGTCTCGGCCTGCATGAGTTGCTGGTCGGCCTTGGCCAAGATTGAGGTCGCGTACTTCTCTCCCGCTGCGATGTGTGCGATGCGTACCGCATTGCGAGCCTCAAATAATTCGATCGGCATGCTGCGGTCAATACCGAAGATCGCGTTCTGAATGCGTTCATTGGCCGCCGAATAGGTGCCCCGTCCCACCAATTCGTACTTGGTATCGATGTTCTCGTTTTGCGCGATAGTCTCCGGTACAACACTTTCCATAACGACGGTATTGCCCGGTTGGCTCACGGCAAAGTAGGGTTCGGCGGTCACGATCAGCCCAAAAGTTTGCATGTCGGTTTGAGCTTTGATATGCGCAGTTCCGTGTTCGAGCATCAACTCGCCAAGATTCACGGCGCGGCCTTCCGGGGAGATTGCCCATAGTACGTAGGTCAGGTACTCGAGCCCGAACTTGGTCGCGTCTTCAAAGTTCTGAAACTTGCCGTCGATTGAGATGTTGGTTTTCTTGCTTTCAACCTTTGCCTGCCCCCAGGCGCCAGCCATCAGCTCGCTGGCCCGGAAATCAACCTTTAGGCTGCCTCCTAGCCGGTAATGGACGGCTTTCATGCTTCGCGAGACGCTGGTTGGCGATACAGACGCGCTCACAGCGGCAGATTGATTTTCCGCCCGGCTGGTGATCGCCGCTGATAGCAAGAGCATGGGCAAGAGGTATGTTTTCACTGTTTTCCCCACTCGATTCAAAGTCTTAGGAATCCTCACCGATCGAACAATCTGCTTTAATGATCTCTGCCGAGGGAACGAAAGAAAAGAACAGAAAGTATTGCAACTTTGGTTACTGCCAACTTGACTGGGGCACTGGCCCCTTAGCCTTTCGCATTCCTCGAGATCGTCTGCAGAACGAAGGTAATGAATATCGTGGGCAGCTGTGGCAGTTTGCGGGTTGCCGGGCATAGGCTCTGGATTACGCAGTCGACCTGGCACGCTTAACCTTCATGGGCCAGTCCCAAAGAGGAACATAATGTGCCAGGAGCAACACTCCTCCTTATTTGTGCTACGCTAACGGCAACTCCTCGTCAGTAAGGGTTTCATGGCCGATCTCAGTAGAATTGGAGTTTCTCTCGACTCAGATCTACTCCATCGCTTCGACCAATTCATAGCGGAGAAGGGCTACGAGAACAGGTCCGAAGCCTTCCGGGATTTGATCCGCGACCGGCTTGTAGGCACGGCCGTTGTGGCTTCTAAGGCGCCTGTCGTGGGTACAGTAACCTTAGTCTACGACCATCACACCCGGCTTCTTCCGGAAAAACTCGCCGATCTTCAACACCAATATCACCAGGTTGTTATCTCCACCTTACATGCCCATCTTGACCACAATACGTGCCTCGAAGTAGTACTCCTGCGCGGCCGGTCTCGGGATGTTCAGCGGTTGGCCGATACACTCATAAGCACAAAGGGAGTTCGTCACGGTCGGTTGGTGTTGAGTTCTCCCCATACAGTGTCGGCACGGCTTCCTTCCCCTCGCTAATCACCGATCGTGTTCGTTGCCTCGATCCTCGGAATCGAACAGATAACATTCCACTCTGCTTGCCGTATCCAAACAAGTCGATCCTCGGTGTCAAACCTCCACCGCTGCATGCCTATGGTAAAGTAGCACGAACAAAAATAACGTAATATGCGGAAGCGCTCAACAAATCCAAACGAGACACTGGCACGTAAACAATATGCCTATATGCATGAAATAGACGCCGCCGTTTTGTGTTTATTCCTCCTGCCGTGCACATTGGCTGCGCAGGAGATGGTATTAAACGGACGCGTCACTGACCCGGAAGGGAATAGCTTGCCGCAGGCCGAGGTGCAACTGATCGACCATGGCCGCGTTCTTGGACGGACCACCTCGGAAACTGACGGTTCATTTCAACTGAAGCTTTCTGCTGGGGGAGAATTCATTGTCAAGGTGGAGGTTTCTGGATTCCGACCGGTGGAACAGCCGGTCACCGTTGGCTCGCGTGGAAACACTGAAATCACGATAAGAGTGACCCAACTCTCGGTTCCGGCTGAGAGCGTATCGGTGACGGCGGACGTGAATGATCTCGACGCTATGACCCCCGATCCGGCGATGAAGGTTTTCTCTTCCGAGAATCTACTGGACGCAAATCCGGGACGCCCCGGTGCACCGATTTCGATTCCCGGCTACCCCATTGAGACGGCCTCAGGCGGCATCAAGGCTCCACAGTATTTTGCGCCGGGCGTGGCCGGAGACCACGGCCAACCAATCGCTCAATACATTCAGGTCGGTAGCTACCTGGTACCCAACAACTTGTCGGCGAACGCCCACGGCAACGGCTATGCTGATCCCAATATCTACGTTGCCAGTGTGATCGAGAGCGTTCAGATCGATGGCGGGGCTTACAATGTGCGCGAAGGCAATCACGCGCTGAACTTGGCCGCGATCTATGGATTGCGCTCCTCCCTGAATCCATTTGTCTCTCTCACCGCCGACTATCACGACGCAACCCTCACCGCCGGCATGAGTCCGTCTCCCAATACCTGGATTTCCGTCGAGGGTTCCTTTGGCAACGGATTCCTCGATCGTTTGGAACATCGCAAACAGTTCAAAGTCAACGGCGGGCACCTCTTCCATGCCGGAGACCATACGCTGACGTTATTTGGAATCGCATACCTCGGCTATGGCGAGGTGGCAGGGCTGAGGCCGATTTATGGATTCAATTCTGTCGACACCGCTGCTGGCTGGGTGGGGTATCCCGACACCATCGATCCCCGACAAAAAGATCAGACCCATACGGCGCTTGTCGCATTGAACGATACTTGGAAGCTCGACAACCGCCAGCAATTGCAACTCTCGGGATTCTTGCGCACTTATAACTTATCTCTCTACTCCGACTTTGGATTGGGATTGATCCGCCAAAGCGAGTTTCGTACAGTGAACGGTGGGAACGCGACTTACATGAACAAACTTGCCGAGAGTTTTACCTTGCTGGGTGGAATCGATTACCAGCGGGAGGCGCCTCGCCGCGACGACCTCGATCACTACAATTTCTACAATCCTGCGACTCCTTCCTACTATGGCCCTTTCACTCCCATCGATGGCAGCAATGTCACGATTACGCCGATAACGCCATTCGTTGCGCTGCAGGGCGCATTGCGCAGTCACATTCGCTATTATGCGGGCTTGCGTCGCGACGAGATTAGTATTGACAACCAGGATCTCCTCACTCCCGCTAACTCTTGGAATCAGTGGGTGGGCCTAACCTCTCCCAAAGCTACGCTCACCTTCCTACCCGGGTCCGCTCGACTGGCTCCTTTGATCTCGCTGAGCTTTGGCAAGTCGTTCTTCACCGAAGATCCGCGGCAAGGAATGGATCTGAACAACCGTGTCAAACCCGTTCCGGTCGAAACTGCGCGCTCCTATCAGTTGGTCGTGAGCAAGACGATTCACCAAACCGACTTAAAACTCACCTTAGGGCACGAAACGCAAAGCGCCGAATTCGGGAAAATCGATCCTGATCAAGGATTGCAGTTTGACATTGGCCCCGGCCGCATCCGATATCTTGCCGCAACTCTCCGCCATGCCATTCCCAACGGGTGGTTACAGGCGACCTTCGAGCAAGCAGACGCTCGCCTGGTCGACACATCTTTTTCAATCATCCCGGAAGCGCCGCGACTGATAGCCGATTTGGTTGGCACCTATCAGAAGCTTCCTTTTCGTCTACAAGCGAAAGGGGAATTCGAGTACGTTGGCAGGAAAGTTGTTGGCAACGGTTGCAGCGAAGCTGCCTCCTTGAGCGGTGACCCAAATGCGCTCAACTACTATTGCGTTGGCTTGCCTAATAAAGAGCTGCGGTTCGCCCTGGGCCGGCCCTTTCTTCAGGGAAGACTCAACGTCGGCGTGAATGCCATGATCGCAAGCGGTTGGACGGGACAGACGACAGAGAATTTCGCGCTCGCCGGCGTCTACGGTCCGGGCAAAGTTGGCCTCGGTCCTGACCGATTGGTCCCGGCAAATCCAGTTA
>JAFAPG010000623.1 GCA_019247235.1 Acidobacteriota bacterium | reverse complement strand
AAAATTCCACGGTTTTGCCGGTTGAATCGAGCAGTTGGCCACTGCCATTCCAGTAAAAGCCCGCCGCCTTGAGCAGCTGCCTGGCTTTTTCGAGGGAGCGAGAAGGGTGAGGAAGCGAGGAGTTCACCCAGCGTTTGTTACCTGGTCCTACGTTGCTCCAAAGCGGAGCGCCCCTGGTGCCATAGACTAGCCGCACAATGGAATCGCGATCGATGGCGGCGGAAACTGCTTGACGAAACCTGAGATCCCCGAACCACGATTGCTTTTTTTGAATAGCTTCCAGCTTCTTGCCGCCGAGATCATTGAGATTAAACAGAAGAAAGTTGTACTCGAGACTGGGGCCGAGGTCCGCCAACTGCCACTCGGCACGGCTCTGTTCCTTTTCGAGCAGCTCATAGTTTTCCGCGCTTAGACGACTGACTATGCCCGTTTCCCCCGCCTCGAAGCGCATGATTTGCTGGTCTTCAGTGCCCACAAACAAAAAGACCAACTCGTCCAGATAGGGCAGGCGCCGATTGTTGCGGTCGGTTTTGAAATAGTAGGGATTTCTCTCGAGGACGATTCGCTCGCCGGGGACATATTGTTTAACGCGAAATGCGCCTAACCCAACTAGTTGGGAAGGAGGTGTATTCAGCGACCAGGTGGCAGCAAAACGGCCTTCGCGATAGGGTTTCTCGAGAATGTGCTTGGGAACGATCGCCAAGCCGTCGAATATTCTTTCGGCGGCCGCGTAGGGTTCGGCCAAAGTAAAGCGAACGGTGTATTGGTCAAGTTTGACGACCGCGGGCGGTTTTCCACCGATGATGAGCAGGTCGCGCTGGGGCGAGTTTACTGCTTCATCCAGATAGAGCTCGAAGGAAAAGACTACGTCATCGGCATCGCAAGGGTGCCCGTCGGAAAACCGTATGCCCCTGCGCAGCGTGAGAGTAAAGACGCGTCCGTCGGGGGAGATCTTCCATGACCGAGCCAGTGACGGCTCAGTTTGCTGGGACTCGCGGTTAATGCTGATTAGCTCGGCATGGGTGCGCCCTAGGACCTCGCGGGAGATTGCGTCCGTAGCGAGAATCGGATTCAGGGTTTTCGGTTCTGAGCGCTGCCCGATCACCAGCCGACCCCCAAATACGCCCGTCTCCCCGCCCACACGCAGAACCTCCTCGCCCGGGCTTACCTGCTCCGGGGATGGAGCTGTTGCCAAGCATGCAATTCGAAGCAGACAGAGAACGAGGGTGAGGCGAGCTATGCATTTCATAACGGCCCTTCCCCCACAGAACACAGATCAGATTGAATGAGATTGTAACCAGTGATGGAGGGCATCGGCCAGCAGCCAATACATTACCGAGGTAACGAATAGCCCGCAGGCCGGCGCCATTAACCACCAATAAGAAATCAGAAGGTTGTACTCCCGCAAAGCGCTTAGCATGTTTCCCCAGCTAGGAATCCCGTCGCTGATACCGAGTCCAAAAAAAGATAAGGTAGCTTCGGCAGCCACGTATTGCGGAACCAGCAGAGCTGCCTGAGTCAACAGCACTCCATAGGTTGCCGGCAGAATATGTTTTCTGAGCAGGTAAAAGTCGGAGGCACCGAAGCCGCGGGCAGCGAGAACATAGTTGCGCTGGCGGGCGCTCAAGACCACGCCGCGAACCAGTCGGGCGGGACGCGCCCAGCCAACCACGCCGATGACCGAGATGAGAAGGAAGAACGTCCAAGTCGAGCTAAGATGAAGGGGCAGGAAGGCCCGCACGGCCACCAGAAAATAGAACCAGGGTAGCGACAAAAAAAACTCTCCCCCGCCCATCAATACTTCATCGATCCACCTGCCAAAATATCCCGATACAGATCCAATCAACGTGGCAGTGCCCAAGGTAACCAGGGTTGCGAGCAAACCTGCGGCCAGGGAAATTTGTCCGCCCATCAATAAACGGGAAAACTCATCGCGCCCATAAGCGTCTCGACCCAAAAGCGAAACTTGAGCGGGTGCTTTGACTCCGAACAGATGAAGGTTCGATCGCACGCAGCCCAGCAGTTTGTAATCATCGCCTCGTACCAGCGGCTGGAGGAAAAAGCGACGCGTCGAGTCTTCACGATAACCGTTGCCATCAGGCACCCAGGCGTAGACAAATGGTCGCCAACAGAAACCGGCGGAATCAATAAAATGGAGTCGTGTGGGAGGAGCGTAGGCCAACTCCCGATCTTGATGGCCGGGATCTCGAGGAGCAATGAATCCCGCAAATAAAACCGTCATGTGCAAGGCCCCGAGCGCAGCCAGCCGAAGCAGCAAACGCCTATTCCGCATGTTTCGCTCCTACGCGGATTCTCGGGTCCGATATCACTAGCAGAATGTCGGCGGTCAAATTGCCGGCGACCAGGAAAACCACGGAAAGCATCACCGCGCCAATAACAACGTAAAGATCGCGCGCGAGTGTCGCCTCGACCAGGAGCGGTCCGAGTCCGGGCCAACCGGTTAGCACTTCGACCACAAGCGAGCCGCCCAACAGTCCGGCAAGAGAAAAACCAAACAGCGAAATGGCGGGATTAGCCGCTACTGGGAGGACATGGCAGAACAGCAAACGGGGGCCGGCAATACCGAATCCGCGAGCAGCCTGTATGTAGGGGGCTTCCCATATTTCTTGGACACTGTCTCGTACGTGTCGAACCACGATTGGTAAGCCGCCCAAGAGGAGAACGCAAACCGGCACTAGCAAGTGCCAGACGAGGTCACGCAGTTGGTCCGCGGCCGAGAGCTCGTCAAAGTCGAGCGACGTCATTCCACCCAAAGGCAGCAGATGGCGGCAGCGAACGGCCACCATCAAACCGGCTATGGCGAC
>JAFAPG010000617.1 GCA_019247235.1 Acidobacteriota bacterium | reverse complement strand
ATGCTGTTTCGGGGTGGCGAAAACTAGTGGCGATGGCTCTGAGATGGGCGCCAGTGCCAGGTAATTCGCTCTTGTGCCAGCTCCGGCCACCATCCCGAGATACCAGTAAACCTTCTTCCGCCGTGGCATAGATGACGGGATTGCCCGGCTGGCCAAAACCAAGCGAAATATCGGTAAATTCGGCCGGGGTCATTAGACTGTGCAAACCCGCCTTGTCTACGACCGCCATATACCGAGTGCCAGAGACCCACACGGTTCGTGTTTGCCGCGATGAGTGTGGGTCGATCCAGATCCGCCTAGGAGCTTGGGGCAGAGGCTCAAGCTTCTCCCATTGGGCGCCAAAGTCCCGCGACCGGTAGATGAGAAAACGGTTGTCCCGGCCCGCAGCCGCGTAGAGGATTTGGGAATCATCGGGATCGACGGCCAGCGCCAAAATTGTTCCCAAAGGATCAGGTTCAGCCATAACGGTTTCGCTAGCGTGATCCGGGTTCATAGTAATGCTTTCGATGGCGCTCTCTTTGGGATACAACAATCGCCAACTCTCGCCGCCATCTAAACTGCGCCACAGCACGTTTGTGCCCGCATACACAATATTTCGATCTCGGGGATCGAAGACGAAAAACCCTACTACGCCGCGCAAATTGAACAGACGCCAGCTGTTGCCTCCATCATGGGTAATATAGGCGCCGGTCATGTCACAGGCCACCAGCACCGTGTTTTGGTCGAGCGGGCTCACCGTGGGATGAAACATTGCGCCGCCTCCGCCCGGACCAAGGACGGTAAACCCTCCGGGGCGATCGCGCGCTTGCGCCAGCGCCAGAGCCGCGAGTAGGAACATTAACCTTAAGACGTTTAACGACATCTTCTGCTTTCGTTTGCTTTCTCTACTTTTTGACTCATCACCAGACCAAAAACAAGACTAGCCAGAGAACCCCAAAGTGGCAGCACAGGAGAAGTAAACTAGCACCCGCCCCTATCTCCCTGAACGATCTAGGGTACAACCCAGAGTGTCGCTTGCGCCGGAGTATTTCATGGGCTGGAATTGAGATTGCTTCGAGGATCATAAACCCACGGCTTTGCGAACGGGCCTGAGCATACGATGGCAAGCGTCGGCGGCCGCGAACCCCGATGGCAGCCATTCTCAGTACTGGCTTGCGAACCGAGGGACAGCGGTCGGCAAAGTTTGACGCGATAAACCGCGAATCTCTAAAATACGGCGCTCACACAGACCGCATGGGCGCCAAGGCGCCCCAGTAGGTGTAGCAATCAACGAGTTCGCTATGCCCAAAAAATCTGCCAAGTCGCTGCGCAGTTATCGCTGGTACGGCCCCGATGACCTTCGCTCCTTTGGTCACCGCTCGCGGGCTGCTTCCATGGGTTGCGTTCACGCCGACTATGAGGGCAAGCCGGTCATCGCCATTATTAATACCTGGAGCGACATCAACCCTTGCCATAGCCACTTGCGTGAGCGCGCCGAGGACGTAAAACGAGGAGTCTTGCAGGCTGGAGGATTTCCGCTCGAAATGCCCGCCATCACACTGGGGGAGACATTCCAAAAGCCCACGACCATGATGTATCGAAATCTTCTGGCCATGGAAACCGAGGAATTGCTGCGCTCTTATCCCGCAGATGGATGTGTGCTTCTTGGCGGGTGTGACAAGACGACTCCCGCCCTGTTAATGGGCGCTATCAGCATGAACTTACCGGCCGTCTTCGTTCCCGCCGGCCCGATGTTGCGGGGCAACTGGCGCGGTCAAGTTCTCGGCAGCGGGGCGGATGTGATCAAGTACTGGACAGAGCGCCGCGCCGGAGGAATCGATCGGCAAGCGTGGCTAGAAATTGAGCAAGGAATTGCCCGCTCGGCAGGTACTTGTATGACCATGGGAACCGCCTCCACCATGGCGAGTGTCACCGAGGTGTTGGGCTTCACACTTCCCGGCGCAAGTACGGTTCCCGCGGTCGATGCCAATCATCGTAAAATGGCCAACCTTTCGGGTCGGCGAATTGTGGAAATGGTTTGGGAAGATTTGAAACCACGCGACATCCTCACCGAGCGATCCTTCGCCAATGCAATGACCGCTGTTCTCGCCTTGAGCGGTTCAACCAACGCTATCATTCACCTGCTGGCGCTCGCGGGTCGTGCCGGAATTAAGATCACGCTCGAGGAGTTCGATAGTTTATCCAGGAAGACCCCCGTCTTAGCCAACCTGCGCCCCAGCGGCGATTATCTTATGGAAGATTTTTATTATGCCGGAGGACTGCCGGCATTTCTGAAAGCCCTATCCCCTTATCTCGACCTGAGCTGCCGAACCATCAGCGGCAAGACCTTGGGCGAAAACATCGAGCGTGCTGAGATCTACAATGCCCAGGTTATTCGCACTCCGGAGAACCCCGTGTTTTCCTCCGGCGGTCTAGTGATCCTGCGCGGCAATCTCGCACCTCAAGGAGCTGTCATAAAGGCCGCCGCCGCCAGCCCGGGACTTTTGAAGCATACGGGAAGGGCGATTGTGTTTGACACTTATAACGAACTGAACGCAAGAATCGATGATCCTGCGCTGGCCGTCACCGCCGATAGCGTTTTAGTGTTGCGTAATGCTGGTCCCAAAGGCGCTCCCGGGATGCCGGAGTGGGGCAATCTGCCGATTCCGCAAAAATTACTCAAAGCCGGAGTGCGAGACATGGTGAGGATCTCCGACGCACGAATGAGCGGCACCAACTATGGCACCTGTGTTCTTCATGTTTCACCCGAATCCTTCGTCGGAGGTCCCCTGGCGCTGTTGCAGGAAGGCGATGTGATCGAACTTGATGTCGAGCGGCGCAAGTTGAACATGCTGGTTGGAGACGCTGAGCTTTCGCGTCGCCGGACCATATGGCAACCAAAAAAAGCAATCTACCCGCGCGGGTACGGCAAACTTTTTATCGAGCACATTACGCAAGCGGATCAGGGATGCGACTTCGATTTTCTGGAAGGAACAGAATCTATTCCCGAACCGGAAATTCACTAAAGGTGCACACGCGGGGAGAGTCTACTTCGCCTGGCTAATCTCGGCGGCCACGGCTTCGCCTAAATCTCGGGTCGAGGCATTTCCTCCGATGTCCGGAGTGCGAACCTCTGCTTGCGCCAAGGTACGGGCGATCGCACTCTCCACGGCACTGGCAGCCTCGGTAGCGCCCAGATGTCTCAGCATCAGGGCACCTGACCAAATCTGCCCGATCGGATTTGCGATTCCTTTTCCTGCTATATCCGGAGCCGAGCCGTGTACAGGTTCGAACATCGAGGGGTAGGTTCCTTCAGGATTGAGATTGGCCGAGGGGGCGATGC
>JAFAPG010000753.1 GCA_019247235.1 Acidobacteriota bacterium | reverse complement strand
CGTACATTGACAGGAGCAGGAGCCGGAGCGTGCGCTGGCACTTGAGACCCGGAACTGCCCGCGGGTGGGGCGGACGGCTGTGCCGAGCGCGCCGGAGGTTCAGAAGCGGGCAGAGGTGGTGGCGCCGCGGGTAGGGCTTTAGGCGGTTGGACGGCCGAAGGAGCATCGGGGACAGCCTGATCTTCTTTATTCTGATTTACTGAAGGAGCAGACTGGTTCGGCGCCGCCCAGGCAGAAAGCGCGAGCATCCAAACACTCAGGAGCCCAAGGAGTAGACTAAAACCGAGTGCCCAATCAGCACCCCGAAAACGCTGCAAACGTGTCTGCAAAGTCCGAGTCCTCTCGCGTGTGTTCGATATTGGGATGCTTGGGTGGGGCGCTTCGGTGCATCTAACCCGTAGAGGAATAGACTACCAGAAACCATAGGTCTTTAGATTTCAATGCCCAGCCTCCTTTCAGCCAAGACCTCCGCGACATCGTTTCTGCTTCTGCTATTTGTGCTTGTCACCTTGCCCAGCTTCGCGCAAGACGTGCAAATGGTTCCCGATGCGCAGGACCGAGCCTCGGCTATCAAGGGACAAACCAGCGACGCCGACGACCAAGAGCCGGCCGAGACCTTAAAGGTCAATGTGAATGTTGTGCAGCTATTTTTTAATGTGAAAGATAAAAAAGGCGGCCTTATCCCCAACCTACCCAAAGACAATTTCGAGGTGCTCGAGGACGGCAAACCACAGACCATCAAGTATTTCTCGGCCGATTCCAATCTACCTCTCACATTGGGAATGTTGATCGACTCAAGCGCCAGCCAACAGGCGGTTCTCGAAATGGAAAAAGAAGTGGGGGGAAGTTTTCTGGGTCAGATTCTTCGCGGCAAAGACCTAGCGTTCGTGATCGATTTTGATATTAGTGTCAGCCTTTTGCAGGATTTCACGGCAAGCATCCGCCGCCTTAAGGACGCTCTGAACAGTGCAAAGATTAATAACGGCGGCCAAGTGGGGAGCATGCCGGGCATGGGAGGTGGACCGGTGCCGACGATGGGAGTTCCTCGCGGCACCTTGCTCTATGACGCCGTGTACTTGGCCTCGCACGATGAAATGGCACAGCAAGTGGACCGCAAGGCCATGATCCTGCTCACCGACGGTGAAGATCAAGGGAGTCAGTACAGAATCAAGGACGCCATCGAAGCGGCACAAAAAGCCGAAAGCATTGTATATGTGCTTTTGTGCGCCGACCGGGGGTTCTACCGCTTTAGTGGATACAGTGGCGATTCAGCCATGAAAAAGCTCACCGGCGAAACCGGGGGACGGATGATCGAAGTCGGCAATAAACCGGAAAAACTCAAGTCCGCTTTCCAACAAATCTCCGACGAGTTGCGTAGCCAGTACTATGTTGGATACATACCCACCAATTCGCTCAAAGATGGCGGCTTTCGTCGGGTGGAAATTCGCTCAAAGGATGGTCACAAAATCCAGGCCCGTAGCGGCTACTATGCCGTGCCGGCAAAATAGGGCACTAACCTCCCGCCCCGTTATTGGCGGCAACCGTGGCACTTGATCATAGCGTTCGATGTAGCCACTCCCATCTTGGAAGACCATCAGCGCGGCGGCCGTCTGCGGCCTGTATTCAGCGGGCGCGTAAATCCAGTATTGGCTTTTCATCCCCTCATAAATTTTGCTTGAGTGCAGAGTGGGGATATGCTTCTGGTCCAAGCGCCGGCAAATAAAACTCCCCCCAAATCGTGAGTCGCCGAGCCGTAAATAAAAGGAATGCAGCGTGCCGAGAGTCTCGATACTCGCGACCGCGTACCAGAGATCGGAACCGCTGAGACTCTGCAATTCGAGTCCCGGCGCGTCATCGATGAAAGCTTGGGCTCGGAAGCCGCTTTGAGAGCTAACAGGAAGTCTCGGCCGTGTCCCAGCCAAGCGGTGCCAGCGACCAGCTGTTTCTCTTCGAACGTGGAGGTGATCGCCGATCGAAGCTTAGGGCTAGCGGATCTGGCAGCGCGATCAGCTCACTGCCGCTCAATTTCTGCTGTGCAGGATTCCCGCTGGTCTCTCCCTTGACTTCGCTGAGTGAGAGGCTGAAGAGAACTCCCAAAACCCAAGACAGGCAAGCGAGCCAGTACTCTTGTAGCTAGAGTCTGCATGTTGTCGTCTCCGCGATAAAGCCGGACTATACTACCGGCATTTGCGGAGTTGCCGCTACAATGGAGAACCCTACCTATGTCTTTGCCCCTTTGGCTTGAGGAGCTGAATTGCGAACTTCTTGCCTGCGTGCGTTGCACTCGGTTGGTTGCTTATCGCGAGCGTATTGCTCGTGAAAAGCGGCGCGCCTACAGGGAATGGAACTACTGGGGGAAACCGGTTCCCGGGTTTGGTGACCCCATGGCGCGTGTCATTATCGTCGGCCTGGCTCCTGGCGCTCATGGCTCTAATCGCACGGGCCGCCCCTTCACCGGCGACGCCTCGGGGAACTTTCTTTATCCCGTGCTGTACGAGACTGGGTTTGCCAGTCAGCCTTTTGCCACGGATGCGAACGATGGGCTGCAGCTCAAGGATCTCTATATCACGGCGGCTGTACGCTGTGCCCCTCCGGACAACAAACCCTTGCCCGAGGAGTTGGCAAACTGCGCCCGGTATCTAGAAAGGGAACTTCAGGGGCTGGCGCGATCCGAGGTGATCGTGGCTTTGGGGAAGATTGGATTCGATGCTTACCTGAACGGTCTCCGCCGGCAAGGGCAGCTTGTTCGTAAGAAACCTTACTGCTTCGAGCATGGCGCGACATACGAAATGCCCGATGGAAGAATCCTACTCGCGTCTTATCACCCTTCAAACCAAAACACCCAGACTGGCAAATTGACAAAAGAGATGTTCCTCAAAATATTCCAGCAGGCAGCCCGCCTTGCCGGCCGTAGCGGGGCGAGTCGTAGGCCGGCCGACGGGCTTGCCGTCGTTGCTAGGACGGGTCTCTGAGAGAATTGTTTCACTACCATTGACTAACAGACGGACCCTTACCAGGATTCGCCCCTCGATTACTCTCATCAGCCGTTCTCATCCGTGCTTCTCATGACCGCTGCCCGTTCCCGCTTGATCGGCTCTCGCTTCACGGGCAAGTGATGTTCGAATGTATGCAGATTGCGGAACCGGGCCCTGATCGTCTGCATTTCTCGTCGATCAAGATCGCGATCGTCTTTCCCGACCGGATTTTTGCAGGCGGCCTAGAATCCGACCAGTACCGGTTCTGGATCAAGCTGTATGCCCCAGGTCTGCTCCACCGCGTGCTGGATTTCATCTTTGAGTCCAATCACCTCGTCTGCCGTGGCCCCTCCGCGGTTCACGATAGCTAGTGCATGTTTCTGCGAGAGTCCAACCCGCCCCCTCCGGTAGCCTTTGGAAAAACCGGAATTCTCGACTAGCCAGGCAGCGGAGATTTTTTTCTGTCTGGCGAGTGCGGGGTAGCTCGGCACCCGAAGTTTTCGTTCTTGAGCTTTTCCCTGCAAGCGCGCAAAGGCGACATCTGACAGCACGGGATTCTTAAAAAAAGAACCGACGCTGCGACTCTCCGGATCACCGGGGTCGATCAACATGCCTTTAGCGGCGCGAATCTCACATACCGCTTTGCGAATCTCGCGGAGGGTCGGCGTGGTTGGCTGACCGGCAAAATAATGCTCTAAGTCGCGATATCGCAAATTTGAGCGCCTCTCACGGCTCAGCCGATAATCCACCTGCAGAATGATGTAACGGCCGCACGCGTCGGAATTGAATATGCTCTTACGATAGGCGAAATGACACTCGGCGGCACTTAGGGTGCGAACGCGGTTGTCCGTGCGATCAAACACCAGGAGCGAAACAATAGTTTCTGAAACTTCTTGTCCGTACGCCCCCACATTTTGCACCGGAGTTGCGCCGACGCGTCCCGGAATGCCGCTGAGGCATTCGATACCTCCGAAGTCACCCGAGACGCTCTCGGCCACAAATCGGTCCCAGTCAACACCTGCCCCAACCTCAAAGATTTCCCCCGCTGCCGATGAGCATTGCCGGATGCCATCGATTGCGATCTCGAGCACCAGCCCCGGCCAACCGAGATCAGAGATAACTAGGTTGCTTGCACCACCGATCACCAGCAGCGGGAGCTCGTGGACCTCGGCAAAGTGCACGGCGGCGCGAACTTTCTCGACACTTTCAGCTTTTACAAAGTAGCGTCCTGTGCCACCTACGCCCAGGGTGGTGAGAGGGCCGAGAGCGACATTTTGCTGGATGTCGAAAGGTGAGAATTCCATGAGATCGATCTCACTATATACGTATTCGAGGTGGAGACCCGCACCGGCGGCGCTTAAGGTCGGAGTCCTCTGGTTTCGGCAAAAGCGTGACGGGAGCGGGATTTCACGTTAATATTTGATCAAACCTTTCGAGGGGGGGCAGAGATGTTTCCAGAGATCATGGTGATTCCTATGCGTGAGGAGCTGACGAGCCTAGGAGTTCAGGAATTGCGCAGTGGGGAAGAGGTTGACCGCGAACTG
>JAFAPG010000751.1 GCA_019247235.1 Acidobacteriota bacterium | reverse complement strand
AAGCCCCACTCCAGGTCCGAGCCGGTTTGGGATCGCCTGACCATAATCTCGGGCTTCGGACATCGTCAGGCACGCACGATTTGGTTGACGAAGTTCACGAATTGCTCGACGTCTTGTTCGCTGGTATCCCACGAGCACATCCAGCGCACCACCGATTGCTCGTCGTCCCACAGGTAGAAGAAGTAGCGCTTCTGGAGTTTAGCGATCGCGCTTGCAGGAATTTGCGCGAAGACTCCGTTAGCCTCGACGGGGTACACAATCTTGATGTTCGGATTTCTTCGTAGCTTGCCTTCGAGCAAACGCGCCATGCGGTTTGCGTGTTGCGCGTTGCGAAGCCACAAATCTCCCTCGAACAGCGCCGCAAACTGAGCCGAAAGAAACCGCATCTTGGAAGCAAGTTGCATTCCCTGTTTGCGGTAGAACCGGAAGTCCGCCGCCAATCGGGCGTCGAAAAAGACCACCGCGTCAGCTCCCAGGCCGCCGTTCTTGGTGGCTCCAAAAGAAAGCACATCGATTCCAAGATCGCTCGTGGCCGCCCGCAGATTCTGTTTGAGGGAAGCCGCCGCGTTGGCGATGCGGGCGCCGTCGGCATGCAGAAACATGCCATGTTGGTGGGCAAACTGAGCCAGCGAGCGAATCTCCTCGGGTCTATAAACCGTTCCTACCTCGCTAGCCTGGGTAATCGAGATGACCCGGGGCTGCACATGATGCTGATCGCCAATGCCGTGATAGGCTGCCCTCACCGCCTCGACGGTTAGCTTGCCATTCTCGGTGCGAACCGGTAAGAGTTTACAGCCGGTGAACTTTTCCGGTGCGCCGCATTCGTCTACATAAATATGGGCCGCCTGAGCGCAAATGATGGCATGGTAGGAGTTAGTCAACGCCCGAAGCCCTAAGGCATTGGCCCCGGTGCCGTTAAACACGAAGAAGACTTCAATGTCTTTACCGAAATGCCGCTTGAACTGGCGAACCGCACGGTCGGTGTAAGCATCATCTCCATAGCCGACCGCGTGCCCCTGATTGACGGCGGCGATAAATTTCAGGACCCCGGGGTGCACCCCTGCGTTATTGTCGCTGGCGAAACTGCGGGAAGGCCTCATCGGCCACCAATGTAGCAGAAGCACCAGAGATGTGCTGCTTCGAGCCCTTGCTCATCGCGCCAAGAGGAAGATGCCAGGAGATCGGTGTCTAGAGTGCGCGGACAGCTCCAGGTTTGAATCCCGATTTCCTTCCATGTAATCTAGGAGACCTGTTGCAAGTGTGTTTGCGCGCTCTCCACCTGAAAACGAGTTTAGCTGGGCCGCCTAGTACGAGAGTTTCGTGTTGCCATCGTGCTGCTGGCGGTTCTTATGGCGATACTGGGAGCGCTGCGCGCAGTCTGGTTGCGAGCATTTCTGCAAGGCGCAGTGTGGCATTCTCCCGTGACCAGTCAAAATGATACCTATTGCTAGGTCGGCTTGGCTCGTCGGGCTGGCCAGCAAGAATGCCACTCTGATTGTCGAGTTTGCCGAGCAACTGCGCGAACGTGGCCTGCCCTTACTTGACGCCACGCTGGAGGCGGCGTGTATTCGCCTGCGTCTAACCGTAATGACCTCGTTCGCCTTCATTCTGGGCGTGGTGCGCCTGATGCTAGCGACCGGGGCAGGCCAGGAGGGACGGCACTCGGTAGGAATGACAGTTTTTCGCGGCATGCTGATGTCGACCATTCTGAATCTGTTCTTAATCCCCGTGCTTTACATGATTGTCGAGGGTTGCGAGAGGCCCGCGGAGCCGGAATCGAATCCTCCGACCGCGACAGCTCCTGAGTCCCCACCCAGCCGCTTTGTCGGTTGACCAAAGATGCTGAGAAACTCGCGATTCTATTGAGATAGCCCTATGCGCAAATCGACCGTTCCGCTGCTGGTTATCCTGCTGCTAGGCCACGCTCGCAGCGAACCACGAGTCGCCCAGTCGGGCACTGAGACCTGGCGATTCGCTGTCTCTGGCGATTCCCGCAATTGTGGCGACGTGGTCATGCCTGCCATGGCGGTAGAGGCCCGCCAGCACAACATCGTCTTCTACTGGCACTTGGGTGATCTGCGCGCGATCCGCGCACCGGATCAGGATTTCATTGCGGAACGTGCGCACCGTGGAAAACCCGCCGATCTTTTCGACTATGAACAGGGCGCGTGGGACGACTTCATCGAAAATCAGATTCAACCCTGGGGCGAGGTCCCCTTTTTCTTAGGAATTGGCAATCACGAGGTGGTAGCCCCGAAAAGCCGCGCGCAATTTGTTGACAAGTTTGGCGCCTATCTCGACCGGCCCGAGCTGCGAG
>JAFAPG010000741.1 GCA_019247235.1 Acidobacteriota bacterium | reverse complement strand
CGTCCTCCTCCCAAATGACCTCGTTGATATCGTTAATCGCAAACCGATTCGGCGCGATATGGATATTCGCTTCAACCATGACCTTGGGTCGTCCGGTCTCCCGCGCCTTGCGCTCCGCCATTTGCTGCGTGTCATCGAGCAACTGTGCCAGGCCGTCGTTATAACCGATCATGTTGTCCCACATGATCGCGTCGACTCCCGCATCCACCGCCAGCTCCGCCTTCTTTAAGAGATAGGTCCTCCAGCGGGGCTTGCGCGCGTCGGCCAGCCGCCGGTCCCAGGAGATTTGCGGATCGCTCTTGGTTGGGCCAGCGTAGAACATGGGGATGCCGTGCATCCACAATCCGTAATTCTTCGTTTCGGGATCGTCGCGATACGCGCTCTTGCGGAACATGTTGGACGCGGAGAGGTAGGCGGATACATGGATGCCGTTCTCATGGCAGCGAGTGATCACACTTTTCAGTTTCTCCCGGTTTTCCTCCTCCTCTTTGAACGACCAGCCACTGCTCCATGTCACCCAAATCCAATTGAAATCCGCTTGCTTGAGCAAGCCGAGAATTTTCTCGAAATCACGGTCATAGATGTGGGTTAAGACATCCTGCTCCTCGGGTCCAAACTTCTTGCCCCACCATGTCCGTTCGGCTTTCCAGCTTTCGATTCGTCCGCCGTCCAGCCGAATGAAACGAAAATTCCCTTGCTCGGCCCAAGGCGGAATGTCTCCCGGCTTGGCGCGATAAAATTTCGGCGAAAGCTCAAAAGATTGAGCGGTGCAGAGCAGCACGCACGATGCGATCAAGCCAATCAGTTCAATCTTTTTGGCGATTCGGGCGCGACACAGAAACATTGAGGAGATCACAGGATCTTCGCAAGTCCTCCAGCCGACCGAGATTAGTGCCTACCTCTACTCGTGAATCTACCTAGCAGGAACTCTTGGGCTAGACCAAGAGCAACATGGAGGCCCATACTGGTCCCAAAGTTTTTAAATACAAGCCCAGGACCGCGTTCCGAATCCGGGTAATAGGTATTGGAAAGCGAAGCTGAAATCAAAGAGCCACCCCACTGAGAGTAATTCGGCTGCCACTTTCCGTTGTCTCCCTTGCAGACAAACGGAGCTGCGATCGCGTGCCATGCCCGAGATCCCTTAGTCCCAGTGCCTTCATAGAAATAGCGAGGGTCTTGATGCAGAAGAGAGGGCAGAACAGCATTGCCGACAAAGGCTTCGCTGGTGCCGCTGGCGAGGGCAGCACCGAAGCGCTCGCCATACCCTCTCGCACCTTGGCGATAATCGGTGATATGAGATGCCTGCTCGACTCCGGCCCATAAACCCTCGAAGGCAAAGAATGTTGGGTGGGTGAGACCTTTGTAGGCCAAGTGGAACTTCATGCCCGCAGTAAGAGGTTCTGGGTGAGGTTCGTAAGTCACATAAATGTTTGGTATAAAACCGAGGACGCGCTGGTGCTCCTCCGCCTTGAGCTGCTGGGCGGCAACCTCCTTCGAAGAATACGTTACAGTGACCGCTCGGCGCGCAGCCACAATTCGGAGTTGGATGTCGGCTAGAGTTTTGTTCTCTCCGGGTTCCACGGTGATGGACGAATTCCAATCGGCTAGCCCTTCAGCAGTGATGGCGAGCTTGTACGAAACCCCAGGCGTGACGTCGTGGAACGAAAAAGTTCCGTCGTCCTTCGTCACAACTGTGAGGCGATTGCCGTCCGGCCCTTGCAACGCTACCCTGGCATCAGGGACCGGATCGTTGTTACTGTCGACCGCTATCCCCTGGATGCTTCCCATATTTGTGTTTGCCGATTCAAAAGATTGGCCAGACGCGGGTGCAACAAGAATCAATCCGCCTGCCAATGCGAAGACTAGAAATAGGGTTAAATTCAGAACCTTTCCCGGGGACCAGTGACACGAGGCATCCGAATAGTTGTGTGTTGTTGACATTTCTACCCTCTAGACAAGTTGAAGTTAATTGTGATCTGGGAGTCGATTTCGACCGGTTCTCCGTTCAAGAGATACGGTCGATAGCGCCATTGCTTCACTGCGTCGATTGCAGCCTGTGCTAAGACTGGCAAGCCGCTCTCGACTTGCACATCGCGCACAGTGCCATCCTTGCCGATCACGGCCATCAGAACTACGGTTCCTTCAATCCGCGCGCGGCCAGCTTCGGGTGGATACTTCGGCGCAACGTCGTAAATCAGGTTGGCCTCGGCTATCCGGGCGGGGACACGCGTTCTCTTTGGCGCGGGGGTGGGCATTGACGCGAGGACGGGCGCAGTTCCACTGCCACGCATCAGCTCGCTGAGCACGCCACCGGGAATTCCGCCGACTACTCCGCCAGGAACTCCCCCAACCACTCCGCTGGCTGTATTGACTGGAGGTGGTGCAGCTTCTTGAGTTCTATGCACACGCACGGGAGTCTCGATGCCCGTTGGCGTGTATGTGG
>JAFAPG010000737.1 GCA_019247235.1 Acidobacteriota bacterium | reverse complement strand
AAATCGACGTAGGCCTTGGTGGTGATCTCTCCCGCTATGACTACCAAGCCGGTAGCCGTTAGAGTTTCACAAGCGACGCGGCTCGAAGGGTCTTCGTTGAGACAGGCATCGAGCACGGCATCAGAGATCTGGTCGGCAATTTTATCGGGATGGCCTTCGGTAACCGATTCAGAGGTAAATAGGTAAGGATTTCTGGACGACAATTTCAACTCTCCTCAGAGCTTTCGACACCAGACAGGTTGGGCCCGGGAAGCTAGTGCCGTTTAGAACCCAACGCAAAGGGCAAAAGTCATAAAAATGAATGCTTTGCAGCCCATATCAAGCTATCAAAGAAGAAGGACTGGTGCAACGAATTTTAGGCCATTAGCGACCGGCTTGGCCGGATGAGAGTTATTCGGGGTTGGGTGGGGAGAGAAAGGGGGCGAATGGTAGCTCTGGCTGGAAGCGCCCAGCTCGTTACCATCGTTCATTGCCCCTGGTTCTGAGCGATGCATATAATCGGTTCACCGCTGGCCAATAAAGGATCTTCTTGACGTCGCACGCCACAGGAGCGGAAGCCGCCCGCCAGGCCCAAGAACTGCACATCTTTCATGATGTTGCCAAGGCCCTTACCTCTTCGCTCGATCTGGATTCGATCCTGCAGACCATCATGGAGAAAATGGCCGAGCACTTCCGCCCCGACACCTGGTCCTTGCTGATGGTTGATGAGGAGAAAAACGAGCTGTATTTTGCCATTGCCGTGGGCACGGCTTCTGAAGCCCTGAAAAATGTGCGCTTGAAGGTGGGGGAGGGAATTGCTGGGCATGTCGCCAAATACGGCGAGAAGTTGATCGTGCCCGATGTGCGTGGCGACCAACGCTTTGCCCGTCGCATCGACGAGGTCACGCAATGGGAAACGCAGTCCATCATTTGCGTTCCCTTACGCTCCAAGTTGCGCGTTCTGGGGGTCATTCAGCTGGTGAATGCGGAAATGACCAGCTTCAGCCACGAGGAACAATTCTTTCTCCAGGCGCTCTGCGATTATGCCGCCATCGCCATCGAAAACGCGCGCGCCGTGGAAAGAATTCAAGAGCTCACTATCACCGACGACTGCACCGGGCTCTATAATGCCCGCCATCTTTATAAGACGCTTGAAACCGAGGTATATCGCTCCGCCCGCTTTGGCTATGAGTTCTCAGTTTTATTTATCGATCTCGATCACTTCAAGCAAGTAAACGATACCCACGGGCACCTGATTGGCAGCAAGTTGCTCGCCGAGATCGGCTACTTGATTAAGGCTCAGCTCCGGCTGATCGACTTTGCGTTTCGCTACGGGGGAGATGAGTTCGTGGTGCTGCTGCCGCAAACCGGCAAAGATTCCGCTCTGGTGGTTGCCCGCCGATTACGGGATAGCCTGCGCGCCAGCATGTTTTGTAAGGAAGAAGGTCTAAACCTAAATGTTCGCGCCTCCATCGGCCTAGCCACCTATCCTCATGATGCCAAAGCGCCGAACGATATTATTCGACAGGCCGACGAGATGATGTATGTGGTGAAAAATAGCACGCGAGACAGCATCGGAGTTGCGCAACGCGGGGTCGAGCAATGAGCGCCTGCGCTGCCAAGGGGCTCGAGCCCATCCCCGTTAAGGAGATGCGCTTACCAACGACCCAATCTTCTCTCCGCTGACCACCTTGGCGATATTTCCGCGCTGATTCAGATTGAAGACAATGATGGGAAGATTGTTGTCCTTGCACAAGGAGATGGCGGTTGAGTCCATCACCTTGAGGCCGCGCTTCAACACTTCCATGTAGCTGATTTCGCTAAATTTCTGCGCGTTCTTAACCAGCATAGGATCGGCATCATAGACGCCGTCAACCTTGGTAGCTTTTAAAATCGCGTCGGCTTTAATTTCCATGGCGCGCAGGGAGGCGGCGGTATCGGTTGAAAAATAAGGGTTGCCGGTGCCGCCGGCGAAAATGACGATGCGTCCTTTTTCTAGGTGGCGAATGGCACGGCGGCGAATAAAAGGTTCCGCCACCTGGTTCATTTCAATGGCCGACTGCACGCGAGTGTGGATGGCCTGCTTTTCCAGTGCGTCCTGCAGGGCAAGAGCATTGATCACGGTGGCCAACATGCCCATATGGTCGGCCGAAACCCGGTCCATGTTGCGGGCCTGCTCGGCCACTCCGCGGAAGAAGTTACCTCCTCCAACCACAATTGCGATCTGAACCCCGAGCGAGTGAACGTCGGCCAGTTCAGCGGCAATTTCGTGGATGCGGCAGGAATCTACGCCGAAGCCCTGAGTGGCAGCCAGGGCCTCACCTGAGAGTTTCAGCAAGACGCGCTTGAAGATTGCTTCCGGCATGGTCGTTGCGCTCACCGACAAAAATGGGCACCCCCGGCGGGGGGTGCCCTTCGATCATTCGCTTTTTTGCTCTGATTTTGAGATGGCCACGGTCTCCCCGGCATCTCCCACCTTGAAGCGGGCAAAGCGCCGCACGGAGATATTCTCTCCCAGCTTGCCGATTCTGGTGGCGATGAGTTGCGAAATCGAAAGCGTCTGGTCCTTGATGAAGGGTTGCTCGTAGAGGCAAACCTCTTCATAGAATTTGCTCATCTTGCCTTCGACGATCTTGTCGATCACCTGGGGGGGCTTCCCGGTGGCGGCCGCCTGTGCGCGATAAATATCCTTCTCCCGTTCATAGGCTTGCTGGGTGACGTCTTCTTTACGAATAAATTTGGGATCGCTGGCGGCGATGTGCATGGCAATATCGTGGACCAATTCCTTGAAATCGTCGGTGCGGGCCACATAGTCGCTTTCGCAGTTGACTTCCACCAGCACACCAATTTTTCCCCCGGCATGAATATAGCTGGCGACGGCGCCTTCGCTAGTAACGCGCGAGGCTTTCTTAGCCGCTACGGAGACGCCTTTTTTGCGCAGCAGCACCACCGCCTGCTCAAAATCGCCCTTCGCCTCGGTCAGAGCCTGCTTGCAATCCATCATGGGCGCTCCGGTCTTTTCCCGAAGCTCTTTGACTTGGGTAGCGGAAATATTCACTGTGGTTGTACTCATAAGGATTTCGTGGATGATATTACACTTGTATAAATTTTGACCCGCGCCAGCAATGCGCGCGCGGGTCCGGATGTTTTAGCCGCCAAGTTAGGCGGATAGAGATGTTTTGACTCGAGCTCTGACGCTGCTAATAGGTTTGATGCTCGACTTCGGTCTCGGGCGCAGTCTCTGCCGTCGCGGTCTTCTTACGGGTGCCCTGTCCGAGCACCTCTTCCATGCTGATATCTTCTCCGTCGGCAGAAAAATCGCTGGCGTCGCCAGTCATGCGCTCTCGCTCGCCCTCAACCGGCTCTTCGAGGCCGGCAGCCGCTGCCTGCTCGCGCTCGCCGGGCTCGGCCGCCAAAGCCTCAGCCTGCTTGTCGCTTAGCAACTGCGCGCCTTCAATGACGGAATCAGCAATTTTTGCAGCGAACAGGCGAATGGCACGCAAGGCGTCATCGTTGCCGGGTATGACGTAATCGACCTCTGTGGGATCGCAATTGGTGTCGACGACGGCGACCACCGGGATCCCCAGTTTACGGGCCTCGCGTACGGCGATCTGTTCTTTGTTGGAGTCGATTACAAAAATGGCATCCGGGAGCTTGTTCAAATTTTTGATACCGGCCAAATTTGCCTGCAGGTGCTTGCGTTCGCGTTCAA
>JAFAPG010000731.1 GCA_019247235.1 Acidobacteriota bacterium | reverse complement strand
TCCAGAACTTTCGGAGGTTGGTGGTCCGCTACGAGCGACGCGCTGAAAACTTTCTTGGGATGCTCTACCTCGGCTGCTGCTTGATTCTGTTGAGGCATTTATGAGATGGCTTGTAAACCATCAAGAACGAACTTCAGCAGTTCATTTATCTTCAGATCGAGAGATTCGGTCAATCCGACCGTTTAACCTCTTCCGAACTTATCGAATGTAGCTATCGCGCCGAACGAATTAAGCAGCTTGGTCAACAACTTGACCAGTGCAATGAGGCGCCTATCACGAACTCGACCCGCGGATCTAGGCCTGTGTTCGATTCGGAGCTTTTGCTATCAACGGCTACTTTTTTTTCCGTCTGCATAGGGCACCTCATGCCGCTATTTACGCGCAGTGTTAGTAGTTCGTCAACCGGGATGGACCATCTTTCCTCAGAGACCAGTACACCGCAAACGGACAGGGACTAGTGTGTTTTTCCCGGGAAATCATGCCCGTTTGACGGAAATCCAGTCTGCATTTATAGAACATCCCCAGAAGTCGCCAAATCGACTTGAATTTGGTGATTTGCCTAAGGAGTTCAAAATGTCCGCATCCCAGCCATCGAGGTTTGCTCCCTCTCCCACCCAGTCCGGGCCAAGAAATGAATTTGTCTTCGAGCCACTCTTGGACAGCGATGAAGCAGCAGAGTTGCTCCGGATTCACCCTAAAACTCTGCAGCGCATCGCTCGCAATCGTCAGGTTCACGGAATTCAGGTCGGGAAACTGTGGCGCTTCCGCGCCTCTGACCTAGAGATTTGGCTGAGAACGAAGAAGGCTGGCTAAGCCGCGGTCGGTCTTCCATAAGTTTTCGCTATCGACCCGTCTCTCCACTTGCGCTAAGCTGAGGCAGCCATCCGTGTCGCCTCAACGAAAGGAGAATCGATGAGGCGCACGAGTCACCAACACGGCAGTCTCAAACTGGCGGATCGCAGAAAAGGAAGAGTCTGGGAGTTCCGATGGAGAGAAGTACAGATCGACGGCTCGGTTCGCAGGAAGAATATTGTCGTCGGAACCCTAGAGGAGTTTCCAACCGAGGCAGCTGCCCAAACCGCTGTCGACGCAATTCGTCTTACCATCAACCGACAAACCCCTCAACAATTACTGAAAGATGTGAGCGTCGAAACCCTCGTCAAGCACTACCAGGAGCACGAGTTGCCGGACATCTTCGCGAAGAAGAAGCCGGCCACTGGAAACGGAGACGAGCATCACAAGTCTTATTCCACTCAATGCGCGTACGACATCTACCTCAACAAATGGATCCTGCCGCGGTGGCGATCCTACCGTTTGTCCGAGGTGAAAGCTGTGGATGTCGAAGCCTGGCTCAAGACATTGCCATTGGCACGCGGAAGCAGAGCCAAGATCAGAAATCTGATGAGCGCTCTGTTTTCTCACGCGATCCCCTGGGAGTGGACGGAACGAAACCCGATCAGGAGCGTACGTCAAAGTGCAAAAAGGATGAGGACACCGGATGTTCTGAGTCCCGAGGAGATCATGGCACTACTTAAGAAATTGCCAGAACCTCTTCGCACAGCGGCAGAACTGGATGCCTTCACCGGTTTACGACGTGGAGAACTGATTGGGCTTCAATGGGTAGATGTGGATTTCGAGAATCTGGTTATTCACGTTCGCCGTTCCGTTGTGATGATGGTTCAAGGCACTCCCAAGAGCCGAAGCGTCAGCAAAGGATGTACCCCTCGACGCAGCTCTTGCAGAATCTCTCCTCAAGCTGCGACTGTCCAGCCCATACAACCGAGAAAGCGACTGGGTTTTTGCTTCGCCCATCAAGAAGGGGAAGCAACCGCTCTGGCCCGACACTCTCTGGCGACGATATGGGAAACCGGCGGTCAAGGCGGCGGAGATCAAGAAGCGAGTTGCGTTTCACACCTTCCGGCACACATACACAACTTTACTGACTCAGAACAGGGAGGACGTAAAGGTAGTGCAGGAGCTTCTGCGCCATGCCAACAGTCGTGTCACGCTCGATTTGTACGCTCAGGCTGGAATGCAGGAGAAGCGGGAAGCTCAAAGCAAACTCGTGCGGTTGGTACTCAACAAAGGAGAAGCACTGGCCTAACTGGACCAAATTGGACCATGAGCGAAATTGCCAATTCCCCGGAAGTGCTTGCAAGGAATGGCGGGGACGACGGGACTCGAACCCGCGGCCTCTGCCGTGACAGGGCAGAAACGACGTATAACTTATTGGATTTTAACGGTACTGACAGCCCGTTCTTGATCCTCTAAGGAACTCTATGACCTGGGTGATTGGACCCAAATCGGACCCAGATTTCCCTACTCTTTTTCCAAACATTCATCAGGAACATCATTCTGGCGCAGGGCTCGTTCAGGAGCAAACTCATTTGGCAGCTTTGCACCATTGCCACCAATGGAAACACACTAGGCCCGCGCCACTGACAGTCGGTACGCGGGTTATGACATTGCTGCCTCCACCTTAAGATGTACTCCTTCTCTCGTCTGCAGATACTTGATGATCTCGACAAAATTGTCAGTCTTCGGGTTGCCGGAAGGCCCAAGCATACGCATGAGACTCTTTGGATCAATATCGATAGCCTTTCCCAATGTGCCGAAACCAACGGTCGCGTTGATGTAATCACGCAGGATTGCTTTTCCAGTTTCTGCGTCACCTGAAAGGAAAGTTTCGACACCCTCCCTGAGAAGCTCCTTCCGAAAATCTGGATCACGGTCCGCTCGGGCTTTTATGGTTTCGATGAAATTTCTTGTGAGCGCCATGTTTCATTTCTCCGATTTCTTGCGCTGCTTGTAATCCTGCCACCGTTCTTTTGCATTGATAATGTCCGTGTCCTGGCGTTTCTTTGTTCCTCCCGCAAGCAGGATCACCACCTTATCGCCGTCTTTTCCGAAATAGATTCTGTACCCTGGCCCGAAATCGATCACGCGCTCATAGACTCCCGCACCGACACCTTTCACGTTAGACCAATTTCCCAAGCCAAGCTTCGTTTGAGCAGTACTCACCTTGGCAGCGGCCTGGGCGTCAAGAGCATTGAACCAGTCGGCAAAAGGGCTATTTCCCTCCTGATCCAGGTATTCCAGAACCTCGACCATGAGTTATGGTAACATTTAAGTTACCATTGTCAAGAACAATCCTAGGGCGAATACAAAGCGAATGTGGTAAGCATAGAGAAGTGTGACGAATTGATATCAAATGGTGCTGGCCGGACATCTCTTGATACCGGATGGCGCCGTACGTCACTGGTGCCAGGAGGGGGAATCTATTCCCACCATTTTCAAGGGCACCGTGAAAATATCACTAATAGTGGCAAATAGCAATATTGATAGGGGTTTGCGCGTTGCGTCCCCTGTTTAAGTCAGAAACTCGGCCGGACAATTTCCTGTGATCTGGGGCGATTTCGGCAGACGTTTTACTAGGAAATCCTAGAGCAGAATTTTCGATTTTGCGAGGATTTCTCTCCTCCTGGTTTACTCAAGCCGTCCGTTTACCGCGCTGAAAAGTGAACTGGCGTTCACGACAGCAGCGACAGGTTTCATCTCCATTGGCTGATGAGGTACGAAAGTTAATCAAGCGGCCTCGATCAGTTCAAACTTAACGATCCTCCGGCGCCGAGACGCATCGTTTGGGCAATGATTCCGCCGATTCGATTTTCAGCCAGATCTCATCAACGACGAAAGTATCGGTTTCGCTGAGGATGAGCGCACGTTCCACCACGTTTTGCAATTCCCGAATATTTCCCGGCCAATGATAGCTTCGTAGGTGCTCCAGCGTTAGCTTGCCGATATGGCGGATGGTCTTGCCGAGCTCCTTGGAATATCGTGCAACGAAGTACTGTACGAGCAAGGGAATATCTTCGGCTCGTTCGCGCAGCGAAGGAACCCTGATCGGAAAAACATTCAACCGGTAGAAAAGGTCGGAGCGGAAGGTTCCCGCCGCCACGGCAGCCTGCAGGTCACGATTGGTTGCCGCTATGATCCGGACATCGACTGAAATCGGATGATTACTTCCCACCCGCTCAACTTCCTTCTCTTGTAGAACCCGTAGGAGCGCGATCTGAGTCTCCATCGGGAGCTCACCGACTTCATCCAGAAACAGCGTACCGCCATTAGCTGCTTCAAACCTCCCCACACGCCGTTGCAGCGCGCCGGTAAAGGCTCCCTTCTCGTGCCCGAAGAGCTCGGAGGCAATCAGCGATTGCGGAATCGCGGCACAGTTGACGCGGATGAAGGGGCGGTTTGCGCGTTTCGACCGCCGATGCACC
>JAFAPG010000710.1 GCA_019247235.1 Acidobacteriota bacterium | reverse complement strand
GCATACTGAGCCAGGGTGTTGACCACCGTGTCGCCGAGCGCCGCCTGCTCGCTTTCCCAGGTCGCGCTCCTCAGATTGTAGGGGGCATATTGCATATAAATCGACATCACCTGCCGACCCGCCGGAGCTAGAGTGGGGTCGCTCAGCGAAGGCAGGGTAACTTCGAGATAGGGGGCGCGGGAAAAATCCCCATATTTAGCCTGGTCAAAGGCGCGCTCGAGATAATCGAGACTGTCTCCCACCTGAATTCTTCCCTTGAGCGCCTCTTCTTTGCTGCGTAGCGCGGTAAACGTCGGCACCTCGGATAAGGCCAAATTGACTTTAGCCAAAGCCCCGCGCATGCGGTAGTTTTGCAGTCGGCGAGCAAAGCTGGGGCTAAGCAACACCGGATCGAGCAGCCCCAGCAGCGTACGTTTTGGATCGGCGCCGGAGACCACGATTCGAGCTTCAATCTCCTCGCCGCTTTTGAGCACCACACCTCGCGCCGCCCCCTGGTGCACACGGATTTCCCCGACTTCGGCATGGGTACGAATCTGGACTCCTTGGGCGGTCGCTGCCTTGGCCATGGCCGCCGTCACTGCTCCCGTTCCCCCCAGGGCGAAGAAATTATCGCCCACCGGGCTTTGGTCACTGGCGGCGCGGAGCAGCAGCACCAGACCAGTTCCGGCCGACCGAGGCCCCAGGTAGGTTCCGAAGATGCCGCGAGCGGCCACCGCTGACCGCAGAAGCTCATGCTCAAAGAATTCGGAAACCAGGTCAGCAACCGCCATTGGCGTCCAGCGTAGAAGGTTGTAGGTGTTTGCCCGACCCATTCCCCGCAACGATCGTCCCAGCTGAAGCATGGCGAATAGATCCGCTTTGGTCGGCCGCTCCAGTTCGGGTGGGGTGAGCCGAAGCGATTTGCCGACCACGCGTGAGGCCTTCTGAAGCGCCACCTGGAATTCCCGATACCGAGGGGCATCGGGCGCACTTAACCTGTGAATTTCCTCCACTGCGCGAGCCAGGTCGCGGTACACAACCAACGAGGTTCCATCGCGCGCGAGCGCGCTAACAGCAACATCGGGTTGAATCCACCTCAACCCATGCTTTTCGAGTTGCATGTCGCGTGCAATCTCCGGCTGCACGGGCCCCGCAGAGTGGGCAAGCACGGAGCAACGAAAGCCGGGATAGAACTCCTCCGTAATCGCCGCGCCCCCAATTTGCGGGCGACGCTCCAGTATCAACGTCTTTAATCCCGCTCGCGCTAAGTAAAAGGCGCTGACTAGGCCGTTGTGACCGCCGCCGATAATAAGTACGTCTCGCGAGTCCGCCATGGGTTGCTACTGCGGTAGAGATCGAATGGTCTTTTGGCTCTCCGCTTCAAGCCTGGTCTCGTAAGACCTCGGCAGCCGCCAATCGTCCCGGAGCGCCCATAATTCCTCCTCCCGGGTGAGTGGCCGATCCGCACATGTAAAGACCTGGAATAGGAGTGCGAAAACGCGTCCAACCGGGTACGGGACGAAGGAAAAACAGCTGCTCGAGCGACAGCTCGCCTTGGAAAATGTTGCCTTCGCTTAAACCCCATTCGCGTTCGAGATCAAGCGGTGTGAGTACTTGCTTGTGCAAAATGATGTTTTTCAGATTGGGCGCGTATTCGGCTACCGTATCAATCACCGAGTTTCCGAACTCCTCCCTTAAATCATCCCAACCTAAGCCGGGCTTCAGCTTGTAGGGAGCGTATTGCACAAAGCACGACAGCACATGCTTGCCCGGGGGGGCGAGACTGGGATCGGTCAAAGACGGAATCACCATATCGATATAAGGACGGCGGGAAAAAACGCCATATTTCGCGTCGTCGTAGGCTTTCTCCATGTAATCCACACTGGGAGAAATCGAGATCGCCCCGCGAAGGTGCGCGCCCGCACCTGGCATGGCAAGAAAATTAGGCAGGGCATCGAGCGCCAAATTTACCTTGCCCGAAGACCCGCGGAACTTATAGCGACGCACCTTATCGAGGAACTCCGCTGGCAATTCTTTGGCTTCAAGAAATTCCAAAAACGTGTGCCGGGGATCAACGCTGGATGAGATCACCCGCGCGTAGATCTCATCACCATTGGGCAGAGCTACTCCCCTGGCTTGTCCGTTCTTAACCAAGATGCGGGCGACCGGCGCCTGCTTGCGGATCTCGACGCCCGCCTCGAGCGCGGCCGCAGCCATGGCGGTCGAAATTCCTCCTGTGCCTCCGCGGGCAAATCCCCAAGCGCGGAAGGCGCCATCGATCTCGCCCATATAGTGATGCAGTAAAACGTAAGCCGTGCCCGGCGAGCGGACGCCGAGAAAGGTGCCAATTATGCCTGAGGCCGACATCGTAGCCTTCAGCACGTCGGTCTCAAACCATTGATCGAGAAACTCGGCCGCGCTCATCGTCATCAGCTGTACCAGGTTGTAACGATCCTCGCTCGCGAGCTTCTGAAAACGGCGCGCCAAATGCCAAAGTTTGCGAATCTCCCGAGGCCGTAACACAGTTGGATCGGGTGGAACCATGCTAAGGATCGGTTTTACAAAACGGCAAATCGTCTGCATGGCTCTGGCGAACTCCTGGTAAGCTTCAGCGTCCAGACGCGAATGCCGCGCGATCTCCCGGTGTGTCTTGCCATGATCGTTCACCCGCCATAAGTAGTCCCCGGTGAGCAAGGGGGTAAAGGTGCCGTCTAGGGGAAGAATTTCGAGCCCATGCCGCGGCAAGTCGAGATCGCGAATGATCTCCGGGCGGAGCAAGGAAACCACATAGGAACAGACCGAAAATTTGAATCCGGGGAAGACTTCTTCGGTGACTGCGGCCCCACCGACAATATGCCGCCGCTCAAGGACCAGCACCTTCTTGCCCGCACGCGCAAGGTATGCGGCATGGGTGAGCCCGTTGTGCCCTCCTCCGATAACGATTGCGTCGTAGGTAATCGCCATTGCTGGCCTCTACACCCTCGTGAGCTCTCCGCCCTTCTCCGCGCACAACTCATGGGGTCAGATCGCCGTCCTAGACGAGAAATTCACGCCGCTACTCAGGTCGAGCTGCGATCATGCCTCGTAGAAGCCGTCTCATTGTAGCTGAGCATGATCGTGCGAAAAGGGACGGAACCATGCGCACAGGCGTTCAGATGTGTTGATGCGGTCGATATAATCGATACCTAAGACATCAAGAACCAGCTATGCCCATTGGAACAGCCTTTCATGAGCGTACCTTCCCCCTGTGCCAAAGTCTCAATTACCGGGAGTGGTCAGGCTACTATGCGGCGAGCGCCTACGAAGTTCACCACGAACATGAGTACAACTCCATTCGCAACGCCTCGGCCTTGATTGACATCACTCCGCTTTATAAGTACCGAATCAGCGGGCCCGATGCGACCAAGCTGGTTAACCGGATCATCACGCGGGACATTGGGAAAATAAGTCCTGGCCAGGTAATTTACTGCTGTTGGTGCGACGAAGACGGCAAGGTCATCGACGACGGTACCATTACCCGATTGGACGAGAACCGCTATCGCTGGACGGCGGCCGAGCCCAACCTGCGCTGGTTCTCTTTGAACGCCCTCCATTTATCAGTTGAAATCGAAGACATCTCCGAGCAAACTGCGGCCCTGGCGGTACAGGGTCCAACCTCGGCCGGCTTGCTTAAGGCGGTAGCGGACGCGGATATTGCCGCCCTCAAGTATTTCCACATGACCAAGGGAAAAATCGGGGGCCGACCGGTCGACATCTCACGCACCGGCTACACTGGAGACCTCGGCTATGAGATCTGGGTGAGTTGGACCGATGCCCTAGAGGTCTGGGACGCACTGGCCCAGGTCGGTCCAGAGTTCGACCTTCATGCTAGTGGCATACTGGCCTTGGACGTGGCTCGCATTGAGGCCGGATTGCTGCTGCAGGATGTTGACTATACCAGCTCGCGCAAAGCGCTAATCGCCTCGCACAAATACTCACCTTACGAGTTGGGCTTGGGACGCTTCGTACACCTTGAGAAGGATCACTTCGTCGGTCGCCAGGCACTGCTCAGGGATTGCGCCGACGGCGTAGCTCGGCGCCTGGTTGGG
>JAFAPG010000586.1 GCA_019247235.1 Acidobacteriota bacterium | reverse complement strand
CTATCCACTTGGGGCATGCGCTGAACAAGTGTCTTAAGGACTTCGTCGTAAAGTCTAAAAGCATGGCGGGCTTTGATGCTCCCTACATCCCGGGGTGGGACTGCCACGGTTTGCCGATCGAGATCAAGGTAGACCAGCAATTGGGTGGCAAGAAACTGCAGATGCAGGCCGTCGATGTGCGGCTCGAATGCCGCCGCTACGCCGAAAAATACCTCGATCTGCAACGTCAGCAGTTCAAACGACTGGGGGTTCTGGGACGGTTCGATAAACCCTATTCGACGATGACGCCTGAGTACGAATCCGTGGTGATCGAGACCTTCTATCACTTCTTCGAGCACGGCTTCGTCTATAAAGGGCTGCGACCGGTGTACTGGTGTTGGCACGACCGCACCGCTTTAGCTGAAGCTGAGGTTGAGTACACGACCCACACCAGCCCCAGCATCTGGGTGCGATACCGTCTCCAGTCCGATCCGCGCACGATCGACTCCGCTCTTGCCGACGCCCGCATCCACCATGAAAAGCCTATTTTCACTGTCATTTGGACCACCACCCCTTGGACCTTGCCGGCGTCGCTGGCTGTCGCCTTCCACCCCCAAGAGCAATACGTGACTGTTGAGTCCGCGGATGGACTCTACATCTTGGCTGAGAAGTTAGCAAAACAGGCCTCGGAGAAATGCGGCTTCCCGGAAGCTAAGGTTATCGCCCGCTTTCCCGGACGGGTTATGGAGCACAGCTGGTTCCATCATCCTTTCTTGCCTTGGGAACAACGCCGGGTGCTGGGGGTTCTCGCCGATTACGTGGCCATGGATACCGGAACCGGGGTGGTCCACACCGCGCCCTCCCACGGCGCTGAGGACTTTCAAACTGGCGTGCGTTATAAGCTGCCGCTGACCTGCGATGTGGATTCGGCCGGCCGCTTGGCGAATGGGTTACCAGCCTACAACGGACTCCAAGTCTTCAAAGCAAACCAGCCGATTGTGGATCTGGTGAAATCCGAAGGCGCGCTTTTGCATGCCGAGAAGCTTGAGCATTCTTATCCTCACTGCTGGCGTTGCCACAACCCTGTCATCTTTCGCGCCACCGAACAGTGGTTTATTTCGATGGAGACGGCTATCGAAGGTGCAAGCTTTCGCACGCGTGCGCTGGAGGAAATAAAGAAAATCGCTTGGGATCCGACTTGGGGCGAAGAACGAATTCTAAATATGGTTGCAGCTCGACCGGACTGGTGCATCTCCCGCCAGCGGGTGTGGGGAGTCCCGATCGCGGTCTTCGTTTGTAGCAACTGCAAAAAGCCGCTGAATAATGCCGCGGTAAACCGCAAGGTAGTTGCGCTATTTGCACAATCGGGGGCGGATTCCTGGTACACCGAGCAGGCTGATCAGCTTGTCAGGGAGAGCAAATGCCCGAGTTGCAGCGGAGGTTCATTCCGCAAGGAAGATGACATCCTCGATGTCTGGTTTGAGTCCGGTTGCAGCTATCTGGTGGAACACGCCAAAGAGCGCCCCTACCCCTGGCCGTCGGATCTCTACCTGGAGGGCGGGGACCAGTACCGGGGATGGTTTCAGTCTTCGCTGCTGTGCTCGATTGGCACGCGCGGGAGTGCGTCCTATAAATCAGCGGCTACACCGGGATGGACCCTCGATGAACAGGGCCGCGCCATGTCTAAATCGCGTGGCAACGATGTCGATCCTGTCGACATTGCCAATCGCCTGGGCGGCGAGATCGTCCGCCTTTGGGTGGCTTCGGTGGATTTCCGTGAAGACGTCGTTGGTTCAGAGAACCTGATGCAACGAATTTCTGCCGTTTATCGCGATATTCGTAACAAGCTATTCCGCAATACCCTCGGCAACCTTTATGACTTTCATCCCTCCGACGACGCCCTGCCATTCTCGGAATTGCAGCCGCTCGATCAGTACATGCTGCGACAAACCGCAGAGGTGGCCCGTGACGTAGTCGACTGGTACCAAGCATTTGCCTTCCACAAGATTTATCAGCGAATCAACCAATTCTTGGTGGTCGAACTAAGCGCATTCTACTTTGACGTGCTGAAGGACCGTCTCTATATTTCCGCGCCCAACTCCCACGCCCGTCGCTCGGCGCAAACCGCGCTCTGGCGTATTCTGGAAACGTTTGTTCGCCTGCTTGCGCCTATCCTGAGTTTCACTTGTGAAGAGGTCTGGCAATATCTTCCTAAACTTGAAGGACGCCCGGAAAGCGTGCATCTGGATCGCTTTCTCTCCCCCCAAGAGCTTCTTGCAGGCGCTTGCAAACAGGAGAAAAGCGAAGCTGACGATTGGGTAAGCCTGCGGGCGGTGCGCGACCAGGTTCTTAAAGCATTGGAAGAGGCCCGCACGCAACGCCTTATTGGCGGAAGCCTCGAAGCCCAGGTCAAACTCACAGCCTCGGACCCGCTGTTTGTGATCCTAGAACGCCACCTCGAGCAACTGCGATACTTATTCATTGTCTCTGCTGTGACGCTCGAGCGCTCTGCTTCTGGGAATGGCACGAGCGGGCTGGGGCTGGAGGTTTTGCGGGCGGCGGGGGAAAAATGCGAACGCTGTTGGAATTATTCCACCCGAGTCGGCGAAGACCCACTTTACCCGAGAGTTTGCGAACGCTGTGCTCGGGTGTTAAATGAACGCGGAGCCGCGGGCTCCTGATTGCCATTTGAATGCGTTGAGACTCTGTTTCATGATACGTCGCTTTCATTTTTTGATTGCCTTAGGAGTTTTGCTCCTCGACCGATTGACCAAGCGATTGGTGGCCAAAGATATTTCATTGCACGACAGCATAACCGTGATCAAGCGCGTGGTTTACATCACGCACGTGGAGAATCGCGGGGCCGCATTTGGCCTGTTCAACGATTCCCCTTCCGCCTGGACGCTTGGCGTGCTGGTGCTTTTTTCTGTAGTGGCATTGGTCGTGGTCTCAACTCTGCTTTGGCGTAACGCCCACGCGATGACTGCAAGCGCGGTGGGCTTATCTCTGATCTTGGGAGGCGCGCTGGGTAACTTGTGGGACCGGCTGTTGACCGGTCGAGTGGTTGACTTCTTATTGGTGTACATCGGCTCTTATCAATGGCCAGCCTTTAACATCGCTGACAGCGCTATCGTGGTGGGCGCCGGGTTGCTGGTTTTTGAAATCCTGTTTGCAAAATCTCCGGCAGCTCAGAACTCAGCCTAGCCGTTGCTGCGCGGAAGGCAAAAAACGGGCGATCCGTCGACCAGAGCCGGCGAGGCCGGATCTGTTTTCTGCGCGCTAGAGTAGCAGCCAGCGTTGATTTCAAAAGAACCGCTCTGCCCGGGTTGAACTCCCATGGGTTCAATCACTTACACCCGCCCACTGCGAGTTTCTCCCACTCAACCCCGATTTTCACCCTTTTATTGTCTTACTGATGTGCTGTTCCCATGGCCTGAATAGGATAAAGAGGTCAATCCATTAGGCACATCCGGGTATTAACTGGCGACCAGCTACAGGATCGCCGGTTTGGTTTTTCGGCAATTTCAAGCAGGAGGAAAGGGAACGGTACATGCACAAGCCGATAAAGTATGTGGAGAAAGCAGTCACTTACGGGGCTAAGAGCACCTGGTTCTTATTTGAGCGGATGAACCGTATCCGTCCTAATCCTTCCCCCACTCCCAAGTGGTCGGACAAACCGCTGCTCAAGTCCTACGAAAAATCCAAACCCCCTCTAGGTTGGCCTCGCAGCACCGACTCCCTTTGTCCGAAGTGTGTTCCGGAAATTCGACAAAAGATTCTCGACGGAGAGTTGCCCTACGAAGTGCTGATGAACCAAAAGGTGGGCGAGGTCAAAGCCACGATCATTGAGCAAAAGGGGCAAATCTGGATGCTCAAGGAGTGCCCCATTCACGGCCGATTCGAAGACCTAATGTCGATCGATACCAACTTCTCCCGCCACCTGGAACAAGTCTTTCCCGGTCGCGATATTCGTGCCCACAATGATGAAAAATTACACCATCATGGTTCTTCCACGGTAAAGTACGGACGCGGTTCGGTTCTCACCATTGACCTCACCAACCGCTGCAACATGATGTGCGATCCCTGCTTCATGGATGCCAATCAAGTCGGCTTTGTGCACGAGCTCACCTGGCAAGAGATTAAGCAGCTGCTCGATAACGCCATTACCATAAAGCCCAGGCGGCAGATGAGCGTGCAGTTCTCTGGTGGCGAGCCGACGCTTTCGCCATACTTCCTGGATGCGGTGCGCTATGCCCGCGAAGTGGGCTACAACTCCGTGCAGGCCGCCACCAACGGCATTGAATTTGCGAAGAGCTTTGAATTCGCGCAACAAGCAGCCGACGCCGGGTTGCGCTACGCCTATCTGCAATTTGATGGCATCGGTAACGCCGCCAATGCGCACCGCAAGGTGGGCAATTTGTTCGATGTCAAGCTGAAGGCCATTGATAACTTACATCGCGCCGGGGTTGAAATCGTGCCCGTCGTGACCATCGTCAACGGCATCAACAACGAACAAGTGGGACGTATTATCCAATTTGCCTTGGATAATCCCAAGAAAATTGGCTTCCTCTCCTTCCAGCCGGTCAGCTTCACCGGTCGCGACGAGGCGATCACCGATGAACGTCGCATGGCGCAACGTTACACGCTCTCTCATCTGGCTCACGACGTGAAGCAGCAAACCGGTCTCGGCGAGCCGGCGCGCGATTGGTTCCCCATCAGCTTCATGAGCACTTTCAGTGACTGGGCGGATCTGATGCACTCGAAAGAGGCAAATAATAATTGGGGACAACTCAGTTGCGGCTGCCATCCCAATTGCGGGACGGGCATGGCGGTCATGATTGACAAAGAAACCAAGGAAGCCGTCCCCGTAACCGCTTTCTTGCACGGAGATCAGCTGGCCAAAGACATCGCCAAGATCAACGACGCCGCCCGAGGTAAGTTCCTTTCTGGTTTGGGCATGATGCTGGTGCTGGCCAAAAACTACGATCCTTTCAAGACACCCAGACATTTCCGGCTTTGGGATCTGTGGAAGAAATTTGATAAGAACTATAACGTTACCGGCCGCAATTATGGCAAGGTCGGCCCCGACCGTACGCTCGAAGACGTCATGAAGCGGCGCACTGACCGTTGGAACTTCTTGTTCATCGCCGGCATGTGGTTCCAGGACCTCTACAACTACGATTTCCGGCGAACCGAGCAATGCATCATCCCTTACGCCACCCAGGAAGGCGAGATCTCCTTCTGCGCCTACAACACAGGCGTGGGCTGGAGAAACATAGTCGAAAAGATGCACATGACCGCTACCCTCACTAAGTGGTATGAAGAGCACGGGCGCCATGAAATCTTTGCCGGCGGCAAGAATGTGGGCATGGAATCACGAGAGCATTCTTTGTATCTGCGCGACGATATTATTACCCGGGAGGAGCAACACGATCTTGACCGGCTGGGTATTGCCAAAAACGCGCGCGAAGAGAAAATTCGAGCCCGCGACGCCAAGCTGAAGGCCTCGACCGAAGCACGCGGCCCCGAGAAGAATGATGCTGCCTATAACGCCCGCATGGCCGCCCTCTATCGGGAGGTCATCCTCAAGGAGAAGCCGGTTCAGTCGGAAAATGGATTCATTCCTCTGGCTGCGCTTACTCCGCGTCCCGGCAATGACAGCCTACAATCGACCCGGGAAATCGCCGAACCGGTTGCCGGCGATTAACGAAGCCGGCACTCTGCTCCAGGAACTTCGATTGGAATAAGGTCGCCCGAAAATGGCGACCTTCATTTTTGTGCCGGAGCCGCGCTCCTGACCGGCTAGAATCTCTGGTCACAGTCGTGAGCGAGACAACCCAGGTCGAT
>JAFAPG010000229.1 GCA_019247235.1 Acidobacteriota bacterium | reverse complement strand
ACCAGAATCTTTGCCGCTTCCGCATTACACAATCCATCTCCCGCGTTGAGTGTGTCTTGAAGGTGGAAGCTGATTTCATCTTCGTCGCTGAGGGCTGCGGCAATTCCTCCCTGAGCTAACTGCGTGCTGGAATCGGTGATCTCGCGTTTGGCAAGAACCAGAACGCGCCCAGCCGAAGCTGCCTCTAAAGCCGCCCGCAACCCGGCAATCCCGGCGCCGATGATGAGAAAGTCTGTCTCTGAAGTAGCGGCTGGCATGGTTGGGAATGGTATCACCGGGCCCCGAAATCCTTCCAGCCGCTTCGCCGTCCTCAACTCCCGTCCCTACTCAAGCGGGCACGGCAGGGTTGTGTGCCATCGAGTGTTAAAGGCCAGATCGAGAGCTTGTTATGATGTGTGGACAAATGCTGCGCATCCCGATCAAGACCGCCTCCCGCGCCTATGAAGCGGTGATCGAGCCTGGAATTATTTCCCGCTCCGGGGACATCCTGAGGGAGTTGCTGGGCAAAGGGCGACCGCTATTTGTGATCTCTGTCTCTCGCGTACGTCGCCGATGGGGCAAGACTTTCGAACAATCGTTACGCGCTGCCGGCTTTAAGCCATGGACGATAGAGATGCCGGACGGGGAACGATTCAAACGCATGGCGGTGGTGGAGTCCCTGGCCGAGAAGTTGTTGCAACTGGGTGCTGATCGCAGCGCCGTAATCGTGGCGTTGGGCGGCGGGGTTGTGGGAGACGTGACTGGTTTTCTGGCTTCCGTCTACATGCGCGGAGTTGGGCTGGTGCAGGTGCCGACGACGGTTCAGGCGCAGCTGGACGCCGCTATTGGGGGCAAGACCGGTGTCAATCTGCGCGCAGGGAAGAACCTCGTGGGCACGTTTTATCAGCCCCAGCTGGTACTGATCGACCCCGCTACCCTCGCGACCCTTCCGGCCAGAGAGTTCCGGGCCGGAATGTATGAAGCTCTGAAGTGTGGCATCATCGGCGATCGTGAGCTCTTTCGTCGCCTGGAAAATACATCCATTGAACAATTGCGTGAAGATCCGGAGTTGCTTACCTCGACCATTGCCCAGTCAGTAAGTTTGAAGGCGAGAGTAGTCGCCGCCGATGAAAAGGAAGGAGACCTTAGGCGGGTTCTCAATTTGGGGCACACCCTGGGACACGCACTCGAAGCAGCCACTGCCTATCGTCACTTTCTGCATGGCGAAGCCGTGGCCTGGGGCTTACAGGCGGCGGCGCGCATCGCATGGGAGCGGCGCGTGTGTGCGAGCAGTGTTTACGAGCGAATCTGTCAAGCGGTGGGCAGCTGGGGCAAGCTCCCCGTGGTGAATGTGGAGACCCGAAAAGCCTTGGCCTATTTACAGTCGGACAAGAAAACCGAATCTGGAGTCGTACACTTCATACTGCCAAAACAAATTGGCGCAGTTGAAATCCACAAAGATGTACCCCGACGCGTGATCGTGGCGGCGCTCGATGAGATTAGACGGGCATCTCATGCCTGAGGAACCATCCCAACCAGGGAAAACCTGGGTTCAGGGCACAACCACCGAAGGTGCCAGCGATTCTCGAGCCGTGGCTCGCGCGGTGCGCGAGATGTTTACCTCGATTGCCCCCCGTTATGATCTCTTGAACCACGTATTGTCGGCCAATGTGGACAAGCTTTGGTGGCGTCAGACCGCCCGAAGCTTTGAGCGTGCTTTATCACGTCCGGGAGTAAAGGTGCTCGATCTTTGTTGTGGCACAGGAGATATGGCCTTTGCTGTGATGCGTCAATCGCCGGCGGCGCGACTGATGGGTGTAGATTTCTCCCATGCCATGCTGCGGCTGGCCTCGGCAAAGTCCCGCACGCGCTCACTCTACGCTCTGGTGAGCTGGGTCGAGGCCGATGCCTTGCAACTTCCTTTTGCCGATCGGAGCTTTGATCTGGTCACTTCCGCTTTTGGCTTCCGCAACTTAGCCGATTACGACGCCGGATTACGCGAGATCCGGCGCGTCCTACGTCCAGGAGGGGAATGCGGTATCTTGGAATTTAGCCAGCCCGCGGGTCTCCTGGGCTGGCTGTACCATCTGTACTTCCGTCATGTGTTGCCTAAGATTGGCACCATGCTCTCGGGTGTCCCAGGTGCCTACGCTTACCTGCCGTCTTCGGTAGCTCGTTTCCCAAGCGCCTCCGAGATGCTAGCCCGCATGCGCACTTCAGGATTCAGCAAGGTGGCCTGGAGGCCATACACCGGCGGCATTGCCGGGCTGTTTCGCGGGGAGCGTTGAGCCTGCCAGGCAGAGGTGGTTTGACTGCCATTAGGTGGCTACTTCTTCGAGCAGCTTTTGATCGATATCGAAGTTGGAATGCACGTGCTGCACATCATCGTGCTCTTCAAGAGCTTCGACCAAACGGATCATTTGCGTGGCCTGCTGACCCTCCAGCTTGATGTAGTTCTGGGGGATCATGGCCACCTCGGCAGACAGGGGCTGAACGCCGGACTTTTTTACTGCCTCCAGCACCGATTCAAAGCTGGAGGGCTCGGTAACTACCTCCCAGTTTTCCCCGTCATCTCGCAAGTCGTCGGCCCCAGCTTCGAGGACGATTCCCATCAGGTCGTCTTCTTTGGCCGCACTCTTAGCGACGACGATGTCGCCCTTTTTGTGAAACATCCAGGAAACGGCACCGGCTTCGGCCATGTTGCCCCCATTTTTGCCGAAGGCATGACGAATTTCGCTGACCGTACGATTGCGGTTATCGGTGTTGATGTCGAGCAAAAGCGCGACTCCACCTGGACCATAGCCTTCTAAGGTGAACTCTTCGTAGGTCGCTCCGGGCAACTCTCCGGTACCACGCTGGACTGCACGCTTAATGTTGTCGGCCGGCATGTTCTCGGCTTTGGCTGCGGCGATGGCGGTACGCAGGCGAGGATTGGTGTCGGGGTCTCCCCCGTGCTTGGCGGCGATAGTGATTTCCTTGATCAAGCGGGTAAATATCTTGCCTCGCTTGGCATCGAGCGCGCCTTTTTTGTGCTTAATTGTGGCCCATTTCGAGTGGCCAGACATGGTTTTACCTCGCCTTAGCTAAGATGAAATTGCGCTGATTGCGCGAACCAAGGGAATCGCCTCTCAGAAGGGAGCATTTCCGGCCCTCGGCCCGAGAATCGTGCCGGCGAAACCCGATTATAGCACGACGATTTTTTACACTTTGCTCACA
>JAFAPG010000580.1 GCA_019247235.1 Acidobacteriota bacterium | reverse complement strand
AACCGCGAAGACTCTGACCCGCCCCCTCGATAGGCCCTGGTAATTCCGCGTGCACCAGCAAAGGTAATCGGCTGCGCACAAGGTGGGGAATGGCCGAGCGCAGCCTAGCTTCGGTGACCAGCGAAAACTCATCGACTCCCGAATCCACCAAGAAACATTTGAAGCCGAGCACGCCGGCGGCAGCGAGCGGCTCGAGGTCCGCCTCATTATCGGCCACGACTCCGCCCCAAGCTGCCCAATCGATACGGCACTTATTCGCAGCCGCGGCACGTTTGGCAGCGAGCGCCGCAACCGAAGTGGTAGGTGGAAGCGAGTTGAGCGGCATGTCGACACACACTGTGTATCCACCGGCGGCGGCGGCACAGGTTCCGGTCGCGAAACCTTCCCAGGCGGTTCTTCCCGGCTCGTTCAAATGAACGTGCGAGTCGACAAGGCCGGGGAGAATTGCAGCGCGCGAGAAATCTTCGACCGCTGCATCGGGCGGGATCTCGCTCGGGGATATCACCGCCTGAATCTTGCCGCTCTCAACCAGCACGGCGGCAGGGCGGACTCCTTCTGGAGTCACCACCCGGGTTGAGACCAAGGCTTGTTGTCCCATACGGTAGTAAATGCCACGATCTTACAATGGTTCACCTTTCGCGGATAAGAGTGGGGAAGAAGGCGTCAACATCCCAGGTATACTCCCTCCATGCACAATCATTTCATGGCTCGGGCCATCGAGCTTGCGGTTACCAATGCCCGCTTAGCGCGAGGCGGCCCTTTTGGAGCCGTGATCGTAAAAAATGGCGCAATCATCGCCGAGGCAGCGAATAGCGTTACCAGCAACAACGACCCTACGGCGCACGCGGAAATGTTGGCGATTCGCAACGCCTGCCAAAAACTTGAGCAGTTCGAACTGCGCGGCTGCGAGTTGTATGCCTCCTCTGAACCCTGCCCTATGTGCCTGGGCGCGATCTACTGGGCACGTCTCGAGCGTACCTACTTCGGCAGCACGGCGGCCGAAGCGTCAAAAGCCGGCTTCGATGATTCCCTGATTTATGAGGAAATTTCCCAGTTACAATCCGAACGCAAGATTCCCATGATTCAGATCATGGGAGAAGAAGCAGGCGAGGCATTTCGGGTCTGGGAACATCAGCCGAACAAGGTCCCTTACTGATTGGCAGCGTGGTTTCGGCCTTCTACTGTCCACTTCACTCTGCACTCAAAAAAGCGTAGCGAAGCAGAAATAGGACACTCAGCACCCAAATCAATGGACTAATTTCCCCGCGCTTTCCGGTGAAGAGCTTGATTAGAGTAAAGGAAAGTAGTCCCAGGCTTAACCCGGTAGCGATACTGAATGTCAGCGGTGTGGCAATGATGGTGAGAAATGCGGGTACCGCGTCGGTAAAATCGTCCCACTTTATCTTGGCCACAGATCCGCACATCAATGTCCCAACCAGGATCAAGGCCGGAGCGGTCGCGTAGGCAGGAATGGCGGCCACCAGGGGCGAACAGAACATGGCCGTCAGAAATAGGCCGGCGATCATCAGGTTTCCCAAACCGGTGCGTGCTCCTGCGGCCACCCCGGCTGCGCTCTCGATGTAGCTAGTGACCGTCGATGTGCCGGTCAGCGCACCAATGATTGTTCCCGCGGCATCGGCGAGGAGCGCGCGGCTGGCCCGCGGCAGGTGACCCTGGCGCAGGAAGCCACCTTCTTCGCAGACAGCAACCAGCGTGCCCACGTTGTCGAACAGATCAACGAAGAAGAATACGAAAATCAGTTCGCCCAGTCCCAACTTGGCCGCCCCGCGAAGATCAAGTTTGAGTAGCGTTCCCATGGGGTGGGGCCAGGAGAATAGCTGCGAGGGCCAATGGCTTACACCGAGCGGTATGCCTATTAGAGTAATGGCCACGATGCCGATCAAAATCGCACTATCGGTTCGCCGGGCCAGGAGAATGGTAATCAGGAGCACTCCCAGGCAGGCGAGAATCACTCGCGCATCTGACATTTTGCCCAAAGCGACGAAAGTCGAGTTATTGGCAACCACAATTCCGGCATTACGAAATCCGATAAAGGCGATGAAAAGACCGATACCGGCAGCCGTCCCCTGCTTGAGGCATTCGGGAATGCCGTTGACAATCTGCTCCCGCAAGTTGCTGAGGGTGAGGATGAGAAACAGCAAGCCGGAAAGCAAGACCACACCCAGCACGGTTTGCCACGGAATGCCTCGCCCAAGCACGATCGAGTACGTAAAGTAAGCGTTGAGCGACATGCCCGGAGCGAGCGCAATCGGGTAGTTTGCCCACAAACCCATCACCAGGGTGGCCAAGGCCGCGGACAGACATGTAGCAAACAACACACCTTCGACCGGCATGCCCGCCTCGGATAAGATTCGCGGATTGACCACCACCACGTAGGCCATGGTCATGAACGTGGTTAAGCCCGCCACGAGTTCGCGCCGTACGCTGGTTTTATTTTCCGTCAGGCGAAATATGCGCTCGAGCAAGTCAGAATCTCCGCGCGGATGGAAAAATGAGTCAATATAGGGTGTTCTGTGCCATGGCGTCAATCTGTGCAGAGTTGGCATGGCGTGGGACGAAATTGTTGCCCGAGTTGGCGCAATCTTAGTTTCCCCCAATCTCTGCCGCTGGGAACGGCATTCATCGTCGAGCGACTTGAGCTTCTCCGCCCAAGACGGTGTGTTGTAATGGTTAGAGTATCGGCGATATTGCTGTCCAGGGTCGCCTTCCTGGCTTGGGTTGAGTGCTATGACAAGCCCGAAACTCGATCGAGCACTCCTTCGATCGCTACCGAAGGTGCTCTTGCACGAACATCTCGACGGCGTCCTCCGTCCTGAGACCATTATCGAACTCGCGCGCGCTATCGGCTATTCAGCGCTTCCTACGCAGGAACCGGGAGAATTGGCGGCGTGGTTTCACCAGGGAGCAAATAAAGGAAATCTTGCAGAGTATTTGCAAGGCTTCACCCACACCATTCGCGTGATGCAGACGGAAGAGGCGCTTGAGCGGGTCGCCTATGAACAGGCGGAGGATCTCAGCCGGGATGGGGTGGTCTATTTTGAAACCCGTTTCGCGCCCATCTTTCATACTCGCGAGAGGCTGACTCATCAGCGCGTGGTCTCCGCCGTGCTGAAGGGCCTCGAACGCGGACGCCAGGACTTCGGCATTGAGTCGGGGCTAATCATCTGCGCAATGCGCAACATGCAAGTTTCGCTCGAGATGGCAGAACTGGCAGTAGACTTTCGAGAGCGGGGAGTAGTGGGCTTCGATTTAGCCGGAGAAGAAGGGGGCTATCCTCCCAAAAAGCACGTTGACGCTTTCCATTTCATCCAACGTGAAAACTTCAATATCACCATTCATGCCGGAGAAGGTTACGGCAAAGAATCGATTTGGCAGGCCATCCAGTATTGTGGGGCGCATCGCATTGGGCACGCCACGCGGCTGATCGACGACATCACCGTATCTGACGGTAAGGTAGTCAAGCTCGGCGACCTAGCGCAATATGTGCTCGACAAGCGAATCCCGCTCGAAATTTGTTTGCTTAGCAACGTTCACACCGGGGCCACACCCAGTGTTTCCCAGCACCCATTTAGGATCTTTTATCAGCAGAAGTTTCGGGTGATGCTGAACACCGATAACCGGCTGATGAGCAATACCAGTTTGACCCGCGAGTTCGAGGTGGCGCATGAAGCCTTCGCGCTTAGCCTCGAGGATTTCGAGAAACTGACCATTAATGCTATGAAAAGTGCTTTCCTGCCGTACGATCGGCGCTGTTATTTCATCTACTCGCTGCTCAAGCCCGGCTACGCGAAAGCTCGTGAACACTTGCTCACACAAACGGGAGATTCACCTCCTTAAAGGGCTGAAATCAAGCTGATTTGCCAACCGACCAGGTGGAGAAAAGCAGTATACCGAGGCATGATGACAATCATTCGAATCATTCTAACCGCAATGCTCTGGCTCGTATTCCTGGGGCGCGCCGGCATGGCGCAAGAGATCAGAGTGGCCGCGGCCGCCGATCTTCAATCAGCATTCGATGTCTTGGGAGAGCAATTCAAGCGAAACAGTGGAATCAGCGTAAAGCTCGCCTATGGTTCCTCGGGCGATTTCTTTCATCAGCTGGAAAGTGGCGCACCTTTTGACATGTTCTTTTCTGCCAATCTGGATTATGCGAAAGCTCTCGAAGCCGATGGCCACGCGCTACCCGAGAGCTATTACGAATACGCGCGGGGCAAAATTGTGCTGTGGTCGCGAAAGGAAGTAAGGGTTGAGCTTGGTTCCGGGCTGCACGGGTTGCTAGATTCGTCGATTAAGCGAGTTGCCATCGCCAATCCACAACACGCTCCATACGGGCAGGCCGCGGTCGCGGCCCTGAAGAAGGAGAATATTTATGAGTCCGTCGAGAGGAAACTGGTGATCGCAGAGAACGTCTCCCAAGCGGCCTCGTTTGTGCTCTCGGGAGCCGCCGACGCGGGAATCATTGCGTTATCTCTAGCGAAATCGCCACATATGCGTGATCAAGGCTACTATGCCGAAATTCCCACCGCGGACTACCAACCCCTTGTCCAGGCGTGCGTGGTCTTGCGTTCCTCGCGGAATCAGGAGGCGGCCACTCAATTTTTAACCTTCCTGAAAACACCGGCAGCCGCACAGCTGCTCAGAAGCTATGGCTTTGAAATACCGTAGCGTGGTGCTCGGTAAAATCTCAAAGGGATAACTCGGCTGGCCTTCGAAGAAAATCCGTGCGCCGGGTCTTCGATGGCAGCGCGTCTAGGTAAAATACTTCGGCCAGGATATGCGATTCTCGTCATTTTGGGCCGATTGGTACCTACAATGCCAATCTCCTCTAATACCGGCTGGAAGCCCGAAACGGCTCTCTCTTGACAATAAACCTTAAAATTCTCGAGAGAGAATGCGAAGATCACTGGGATCATCCCCCGCAATTTCAGAAGCGGGCTTATTTTGCTGATTGCCTATTGCTGCGGGCTGGTTCTAGCGCGTGACCGCCTGGTTGGGGCCGACGGAAGTTTGTTGTAATCGCGAAAATATGCGCGCAGACCAAAGCTGGGTGTGGTTTTGGTATATCCGGCAACCAGCTGGTCTTTATAGTGGTCGAGGTAGAAATCAAAGGGATCTGAGGGATTCATATCGATTAGAACTAGATCGGTATCGCTTAGCGTTATTTTCCCAAATCGGAGTTGTCCCCCCCGATATGCCATGTAGTTGCCAGAGATTTTGGCCTTGAGCGAGACGGCTGTACCAAACTGCTGGACGATCTGGTTTTCGTGGACTGAGATAGCGCTCAAGGATCCTTGGATATGCGGAGGAGGGAATAGCTCCGTGGCTACTAGAATAAGGTCGTCTTTTTCCGCGCGCAGACCTTGGATTCTCCGGGTATCGATCATTTTCGCAACTGTCTCCCCCAGCAGGTCCATCAAGCCCTTGAGGGGGATATGTGCGGCTCTCAATTTTTCCGTGTGCACCCGAATCTCGCCTTCTGAGGTTACGGCGAGAGAGCCCTCAGTCTCGAAGGGAACGTCGCCTTTAGAATGTAGGCGTCCGCGAATCCTGAGTTTGTCGCCACGAGTGGTGATATGGATTTCCTTCAAGGGAGCGTCGGGCGAAGCCAGCACATACTCGTTCAATGCAGAAGCGAGCGAATCGGTGGTGATCGAGATTTCCGCCGAATGAATGACCAAGAGGAAGGAGTTGGCATCGTCGAAGATCGGTATCCCCTGTTTCTCAGTCGAAACTAGATGTCCTTGCAAGTTCACGATGTGAACGGAGATTGAAGGGGTGAAGTGGTAGAGCACGTTGTGCATTTCCACCTGGACACTCGCCTTTCCAGCCGCAGGAGATTGGGTCGGGCGTGCGGGGAGTGCCGCGCCGAGCATGGCGAGTGCCAGCACCGGTATGCTTCTCATGGCAGATTGGATGCTGAAATCTTGATTTCTGTGGAGATCGAGTGTACCGGGCACGGCGGCTTGGATCAGGTGGCGCACGCCCCGGCAGAGGTTAATACGCTCGCGATTTCTTTACACAAGGCGGCTGGTCCTTCGATCTTGCTCAAGAAAGCATCGGCCACATGCGCGCCTACGGGAATCTCGTTGATGCCCGAGATCAAGACGATGGGAAGACGGGGAAAATGTGCTTTTATCAGCTGGGCTAATTCTGTTCCATTCATGCCCGGCATCAAGTGGTCGGAGACAATCAGATCGACTGTGCGGGAATCGGTAAGCTGCAAGGCCTCTTTCCCTGAAGTCGCCGTGAGCACCTCATAGCCGGCTTTCTGCAGGACCAGTTTTCTGAGAAGCAGCGAATTCTCTTCGTCATCCACACACAAAATTACGGGCCGAGATTTCACCATAACAGCTCCCGATCTAGGTTTACGCTACCAAAACTCCGGCAAGTTCCGGGCTTTCGATCGCCGCCGCCGCGGGAATGAAGATGGAGAAGCAGGTTACGTTCCCCTTAGCAAATCGCACGCTGCGGAAGCGAATGGTGCCTTGGTACTTCTGAATGATGCCTTTGCTGATCCAAAGGCCCAAGCCCGTGCCCTTGGTTTCCTTGGTGCTAAAAAACGGTTCGAAGATTTTTTTGCTGTGCTCGCGGGAAATGCCCACGCCAGTATCGAACACCGAGACGCGGACCCCCTTTCTTCGAGTGCGCGGATCAGAGCATTCAATCAGGGCGATGCGCAGGCGACCGCCTTCGGGCATCGCTTGCACCGCATTGCCGATAATATTCAAAAATACCTGCTTCAGCTCGACTGGGAAACCTTGAACAGTTCCTCGCGTCTTAAACTGTTTTTCCAAGGTGATCCGATTCATCTCGAACCTTCGCGACTGCAATTCAATGACGTTGTCGAGGATCTCCGAGAGAGACACAGGCACGGCGTGCCGCGACTCCCGGTAGAAGCTCAAGGTTTGTTTGGTGATATGCGCTACTCTAGACAATTCTTCCTCCGCCAAACGCGAATAATAACGAGCCTCTTCATCTAAGGAGGGATGATCGCGCAACAGGTAAAAGGCGTTGGCGATGGCCTCGAGCGGATTATTGATCTCGTGCGCAATAATTCCCGCTAGACGTCCCATGGCGGCAAGCCGTTCTGATTTGACCAGGGCTTCTTCGGCTTGCTTTCGTTCCGTAATGTCGGTGTTGGTGCCGAACCAGCGCACGATATGACCACTGGCGTCGCGGATAGGCAACGCGCGCGACAAAAACCAGCGATAGGTGCCATCCTGGCCGCGTAAAGGAAAGGTGTCTTCCCAGGCATCCCCGGCGGCCCAGCAACGGTCGAGGCCGGCTACGACGCGGGAGACGTATTCTGGGTGAAGCAGAAGCTTCCAACCTCCGCCCTGCACCTCCTCGAGCGTGGTTCCGGTATAGTCGTACCACCTCTGATTGAACCAGAGCATGGCGGCCTCAGCATTTGCCATCCAGGCCAGTTGCGGAATGGAGTTGGCGAGAGAGCGAAATTGGCTCTCACTCTCGCGCAACTCCTCGGTCCGTTCGGCAACCCGGCGTTCCAGTTCACGGTTTAAGCGCTCTAGCTGTTGCGTCTTACGATAAAGTTCAGCAAAGACGCTGACTTTCGCGCGCAGCAGTTCGGGAATCACGGGCACCGAAATATAGTCGACGGCACCCCGTTCATAACCTTTGAGACGATCCACATCGGTTAAATGCACGGCTGAGATGAAGATGATCGCCGTGCGCTGAAAGCGAGGGTGCTCGCGGATCATGTCGGCCAGCTGAAAGCCGTCCATTTCCGGCATGCTGACATCCATCAGCACCACGGCAACTTCGTTATGTAACAAATGCTCGAGAGCTTCGCGACCGGAATTCGCCTTTAATAGTTTTTCGCCGAGCGGCTCCAGAATGGCCTCGTAACTTAATAGTTTCCCTGGTTGGTCATCGACCATCAGGATGCCGACTGCCTCGTGTGCGATCATGAACGGTTCCTAGTTCAGCGGTGGAGCCACATCCGAAGTGAGGATAGCAGCTGCTCGGTATTGACCGGTTTAGCCAAATACTCCGAGGCTCCCGCCTCCAGACACTTCTCGCGATCACCTTTCATAGCTTTGGCCGTCAGGGCAATGATGGGTAGCCGCCGGAAGGAGGGGTTCTGGCGAATCACCTGCATGGTTTCATACCCGTCCATTTCCGGCATCATGATGTCCATAAGCACAATAGCGAGGTCGGAGGTGGACTCCAGCGTGGAAATTGCCTCTCGACCGGTTCCTGCCGTGAGCACCGTCATTCCCCGACGTTCCAGGACGCTGCTGAGTGCGAAAATATTACGTACGTCGTCATCAACTATGAGCACCTTGCGACCCACCAGAGCTTCATCGGAGCGGTGTAGGCGATCGAGCATCTTCTGCTTTTCTGTGGGTAGGTTTCCTACGATGCGGTGAAGAAATAGGGCGGTCTCGTCGAGCAACCTCTCTGGAGACTCTACGCCCTTAACGACAACGCTACGCGCCAACGTGTGCAGCCTGGCGTCTTCTTCCGGAGATAGTTCCTTTCCAGTGAAAACTACTACCGGCAGATCGCTTAATCCAGGCGTGTCGCGCAATCGTTCTAGCACGTCGAAGCCGGACATATCCGGAAGGCGCAGGTCGAGTACCACGCAATCAAACTGCCCACCGGCAATGGATTCAAGTGCTTCACTGCCGCTGCCCACGACGGAGACGTCAATGTCGTCATAGCCGAGCAGTTCTTTAATACTGAGTTGCTCAGCCGGATTGTCTTCAACCACCAGAAGGCGCTTGCGCCGGGATGAGGCATACTCCTTAATTCGGGCCAGCGCTTGTTCGAGGGCCTGTGAAGTAGTCGGCTTGGTCACAAAGGCGAAAGCTCCACGAGCCAAGCCATGATGTCGGTCTTCGTCTAAAGTCAACATCTGTACAGGAATGTGACGCGTGGCCGGATCCTGCTTGAGGTGGTTTAACACCGTCCAGCCAAGCATGTCGGGAAGGAATACGTCGAGCGAGACCGCCGTGGGGTGGTACTCGCGCGCCAAGGCCAGGGCATCCGAGCCTCGCATCGCCACCAGGACTTTAAAGCCTTTGTCGCGCGCCAGATCGCATAGTACGCGAGCGTAGTGAGGGTCATCCTCGACGACCAGTAGCACCGCCTCGCCTGGCTGCAGGTTCTCCCGGTCGTCGGCGATATGTTCGCTGGGATGCTCGACCACCTTCACGCTTGACAACTGAAGGGGTGGCACGGAGGAATCCAGAGCTTCGATGGCTCTGGGCATCGTGCCGGAGGGCCCAACGTAGGTCTGAGGCAAGTACAAGGTAAAGGTACTACCTTTGCCAGGCGCGCTGCGCAGCTGGATTTCTCCTCCCAAAAGGCTGGCTAACTCACGGCTGATAGCCAAGCCCAAGCCTGTACCTCCGTACTTGCGGCTGGTGCCGGCATCGGCCTGCTGGAAGGCCTCAAAGATGATACGTTGCTTTTCCGCCGGGATACCAATACCACTGTCGGCGACTTCAAAAGCAATCACCGAGGCCGCTTTGGAGAGAATCGGATGATCCTCGCTCCAGCCGGTCGCGCTCGTCATAACAGAAAGGCGGACGCCGCCTTGTTCGGTAAATTTGAAGGCATTCGAAAGCAGATTCTTGAGTACCTGCTGCAGGCGTTTTGAATCGGTGACCATGCTGCGCGCCAAATGGGCATCGGTCTGGATTTCAAAGGAGAGGCGCCTGTTCTCCGCCTCGTGCCGGAAGGGGCGGGCCACGGCGTCGAGTAGGCTGTTGAAGAACACCTCTTCGGCGTCGACCGATACGGTTCCCGACTCAATCTTGGAGAGGTCCAGAATGTCACTGATTAGGTTCAGCAGGTCGGTTCCGGCAGCGTGGATGGTGCGTGCGAATTCAACCTGCTTCATGGTCAGATTGCCGTCGGGGTTGTCGCTGAGCTGCTGGCCGAGGACCAGAATACTGTTGAGCGGGGTGCGCAGCTCGTGCGACATGTTGGCCAAGAATTCCGATTTGTACTTTGAAGTGAGAGCCAGTTCTTTGGCCTTCTCTTCTAAGGCGCGACGGGCTTGCTCAATCTCCTGATTCTTACGTTCCACCTCTACGTTTTGTTCGGCGAGCTGCTGCGCTTTTTGTGCCAGCTGTTCGTTGGTCTGCTGCAGTTCTTTCTGTTGGGCTTGAAGTTCGGCGGCTAACTGCTGCGACTGTTTCAGCAATCCTTCAGTCTGCATGGTGGCTTCAATGCTGTTGAGCACGATGCCGATGCTTGAGGTGAGCTGCTCAAGAAATGCCAGGTGCGAAGCCGTGAACAGACTGAGCGAGGCCAGTTCGATGACCGCTTTTACCCGGTCTTCAAAAAGAATGGGCAGCACGATGACATTGCGTGGCACCGCCTCGATCAGACCGGAGCGGATGCTCATGGTGCGGTCGGTGGGAAGATCGGTAATGAGCATTCGGCGCTTTTCGACTGCGCACTGGCCAATGAGGCCTTCGCCTAGGGTCAAACGACGCAGGTGGCCATCTTGTCCATCGCCGGCAAAGGCGGAAAGCAGGACCATGCCTCCAGCATCATCTCCTTCCATTTGGTAGATGACCCCTTGTTGGGCGCTGACCAAGGGGGCGAGCTCTGAAAGTAGCATTCGCCCCACCGTGCCGAGGTCGCGTTGCCCCTGTAACATGCCAGTGAAGCGCGCCAGATTGGTCTTGAGCCAGTCCTGCTCGGTATTTCGCTCCGTTGTCAAACGGAGGTTGTTGATCATGGTATTGATGTTGTCTTTGAGCTCGGCTACCTCGCCGCGCGCTTCCACTTGAATCGAGCGGGTCAAGTCTCCTTTGGTGACGGCGGTCGCGACTTCGGCGATGGCGCGGACTTGGTTGGTGAGATTATCCGCCAGTAGGTTCACATTTCCGGTCAGATCCTTCCAAGTGCCAGCCGCCCCCGGGACGTTGGCTTGTCCACCGAGCCGACCTTCAACACCAACTTCTCGGGCCACAGTGGTGACCTGGTCGGCAAACGTCGCCAGCGTATCGGTCATGTTGTTGATGGCGTCGGCGAGCGCCGCCACCTCGCCCTTCGCTTGCACCGTCAGGTTTTGTTGGAGGTCCCCGTCCGCGAC
>JAFAPG010000877.1 GCA_019247235.1 Acidobacteriota bacterium | reverse complement strand
AGCGCGGCAACTTCGTCTGGGGCCGCCATACGACCGATGGGCTGAGCTTTCGACAATCGATCAAACATTTCCTCTTCCCGGCCAGCGTAGTTCCGGGCGATGAATCCGTCGACAAAGGGGGTGTGCACACGAGCCGGAGAGATCGAGTTGCAGCGAATGTTATCTCGCAAGTAGTCGTGCGCGACCGAATAAGTCATCGACACGACTGCACCTTTACTCATGGAGTATGCAAAACGATCAGCAAGACCTACCGACGCCGCGATTGAGGCCAGATTTAAAATTACTCCGCCTCCATTGGTCTTCATATGAGCGACACAGGCATGCATGCAGTTGTAAAAGCCTTTTACATTAACGCGAAAGATTCGCTCAAAATCTTCTTCCCCGGTGTTTTCGACATTGCCCACGTGGGCGACGCCCGCGTTATTTACCAGAATGTGGACGCGGCTCTGCCGAAAGACTTCGGCAAAGACTGACCGCACACTGCTCCAATCGGCGACATCGCACTCGTAGGCATTGGCTTTCCCCCCACGCCGGGTAATTTCCCCAACCACCATATTCGCGGCTTCGAGATGAAGGTCAAGGATCCAAATCGTCGCCCCGTTTGCCGCAAACCGCCGGGCGATAGCTGCACCAATGCCACTGCCGCCCCCCGTTACAACGGCTATCTTCGCCCTTAAGTGAAAACTGTCAGCAGAAGAGTCGTTCAGAGCGACACCCCCCGTTTCCAAGGAATGAAATCGTCTTGCCCTAGGAGTTCCGCCTTGGTTCGCACCTCTCCGGAGGCGACTTTTGTCACCAGCTCTAGAATCTCTTCGCCCATCTCTTCGACGGTTTTCGTGCCCGCGATAATGCCGCCGGTGTCAATATCAATAATGTCCCGCATGCGCTCGGCAAGACGTGAGTTGCTGGAAATTTTCATCACGGGACAAATTGGATTGCCGGTCGGTGTCCCCAGCCCAGTGGTAAAAAGCACAACGTTCGCCCCAGCTCCGACCTGGGCAGAAACACACTCCACGTCATTGCCCGGGGTGCACAGCAGATTCAGTCCGGGTTTGACTGAATATTCCGGATAGTCGAGAACGGCGGTCATCGGCGAGTTGCCGCCCTTTTTTGCCGCTCCGGCCGATTTCATGGCATCTGTAATCAAACCATCGCGCATATTGCCGGGAGAAGGGTTCATCTCAAAACCTGCGCGTACCGCTTTGGCGCGGGCCGCGTAGTCTTCGATAAGCCGGACAAAACGTTCTCCCACTTCCGGAGTTTGGCAACGATAGATGAGTTGCTGCTCGACGCCACACAATTCGGGAAATTCCGACAGAATAGTTCGTCCCCGCACGGCCGCAATCAAGTCGGCCGTGTGCCCGATTGCTGGATTGGCCGACAGGCCGGAAAATCCGTCTGAGCCGCCGCACTTTAAACCCAGGCATAGATGTTCGAGCCCGGCCGGCTGGCGGGAACCGCCGTTCGCCTCGATGAGTCCCGTAAACGTCGCCTGGATGGCTTCCGACAGCATCTTGAACTCCGATCGGCTCTGCTGCTGTTCGAAGATGTACAAAGGCTTCGAAAAGTGCGGATCTCGGAGATCGATCTGTTCACGAAGAAGATCCACTTGCGCGTGTTGGCAGCCGAGACTCAGGACGGTGGCACCCGCTACATTGGGATGATGGAGATAGCCTGCCAGCAACCCGCATAAATTTCGTGCATCTTCCCGAGTACCACCGCAACCGCCCTCGTGCAGCAAAAATTTGATGCCGTCGAGGTTTGCAAACAGGCGCCGCCGGGCCGAGCTTGTCGGGGGCTTGTCGGGCGAGTAGTTCTTGATCTCGGCACCTCTTCCTTCGCCGTAAAGCCTGGCCATTTCGGCAACCTGCTGTCGGTAAGTGGACGGAATCGCAAAGCCAAGTTCCTCTTCAAAGGCTTGCTTTAAGGCAAGGATATTTCGGTTTTCGCAAAATACCAGAGGAATAACCAGCCAATAATTGCGTGTGCCTACCTGGCCGTCAGCCCGGCGGAAGCCACTAAAAGTGCGCTCTCGCCAGCGCGAGACATCGGGCAGGGACCACCGAGGTTCTCGCCATTCCTGACGAAAACCGGCGGCCTCGTGACTCGTATTCCGTGTCGTGACCAGCTCTCCCTTCTGAATTGCCTGGCTGGCTCGTCCCACCAGCACGCCGTACATTACAATGTCTCCCCCGGGCGCAATGTCTTGAATCACAAATTTGTGTTTCATGGGAACGTCCATAGCCAGGGTGTATGACTGCTCGGAAAGACGAACTTGCTCTCCTTTGTGCAGGTCTCTCAGAGCGATAAGCACATTATCCTTGGGATCAAGTTTCAGCACTTCTCGCAACATGCCACCTCTTTCACCATGCTCGCATTTGTCGACGCTATGCAGGTCCATACTGGTATAACAATGGACGCAGGCGATTTCAAACCAAGCATATCTCATGAAAGGCACTTGCGGCGTTCGGCGTGCAGGACGAGGAAATATCCAGACGCATGAAACTCATTCGAATTGGTGAACCGGGCAGGGAAAAACCGGGAGTCCTCTGGAACAGCCAGATACGGCTCGACGTATCGAGCTTTGTTTCCGACTTCAATGAAGATTTCTTTTCAAGTGGGGGCCTAAGCCAGCTGCAGGGATGGCTTGATCAACATGCGCACCTGGCTCCGCATGCCAGCGAAGGCGAACGACTGGGACCGCCCATCGCTCGACCCAGCAAGATCATATGTGTCGGCCTCAACTTTCGCGACCATGCAGCGGAAAGCAAAATGGCCATTCCGCCTGAGCCGGTGCTATTTCTGAAAGCCACCAGTTCCTTAGTGGGACCCAATGATCCTGTGATCATCCCCAGGGGCGCCCAGAAACTTGACTGGGAAGTGGAATTAGCCGTGGTAATCGCCAAAAAAGCAAGCTATGTAGCTCGAGAAGAGGCGCCGGCGTTTATTGCCGGTTTTGCTCTGCACAATGATTATTCCGAACGCAGCTTCCAGTTGGAACGGGGCGGACAGTGGGTAAAAGGAAAAAGCGCCGATTCTTTTGCCCCTCTCGGGCCGTTTCTCGCCACTCCAGAGGAGATTCCCAACCCTCGGGCGTTAACCATGTGGTTGAAAGTGAATGGCCAAGTTCGACAGAAGGGTACGACCGCGAATATGATTTTTGGCGTCTCCGAGTTGGTCAGTTACATCAGTCAGTTCATGACCCTACTTCCCGGCGATGTCATCAGCACCGGAACGCCTGCTGGGGTGGGTTTCGGAATGCAACCACCGCAATATTTGCAAGCCGGTGACATCGTAGAGCTAGGTATCGAGGGTCTGGGGACATCGCGCCAAGAGGTCAGGGCATTCGAAAACAGCTACGCCGCTAATTGATGCGCCAGACATTCAGCTCATCTGACTGATCCCAGAGCTGGCCCAAGAACTTACCGAAGCCGGCGAGCCTCTCCTTCCCGCCACGAAACGACTCCCCGGCAGACGAGGTACGCCCCCGTGCTGCCAGCCCGGGCAGGCAATCGCGTCTGAAACATCAACCCAGGCCGTTAAGATCACAATTCTCAACGCAAGCCTTTGTTTGATGTACCATGGTACCTAGGTACAATGAAGAAGATTTCCCGCCCTCCGAACTACGTTGTGGAACGAGTTCAGACAGGGGTGCGAATCGAGAAACGGCTGCTCAAGGTGTTGCGAGCCTTGGCTGACTATCATGATTTGACATTGGGGGACCTGGTGGAAGGAATCGTATTACATGCCTTCGATGGGAAACCCCCGTTCAGTGCTGCTAATTTAGAGCGCATTAAGGATCTGAAGAGATTCTATGGGCTCGACCTTGATTCTTCAGCCAGCCACCGGCTGGTTGAGAGAGCAGTGCTCGAAACTCACGGTAAAAGGCAGACGACGCGGTGAACTCAGAGTTTGTCGCTGCTCGCTTCGCGCCAACCTAGCCGCCAAGGCAGCTTCCCTCTGGCATGCGGGTGCGCCGTCAGGACGGGCCTCGGGACGGATTGCGGCAACGGTGGTTTCGATGGCACCAGGAAAACTGGGTAGCGAGGGAATATGACCGACGATCAGTTTATGGCCAGTTTCGAAGATTGCAGTTTGCCGGCCGATATTTTTGACCACCGTGCGCACGTACGAATGGCCTTCTTATATTTGTGTCGATACTCATTGCTGGAGACCATTCAGCGGTTTTCCGCCGCTCTTGCCAAGTTC
>JAFAPG010000873.1 GCA_019247235.1 Acidobacteriota bacterium | reverse complement strand
CCAAAAGCGCGAGCGCCACAATAATTATCGTCAGAGCTAGCTCAAGAAGCCACATCTGGTTCAGGGTCTTCCACTGAGGTAGAAGCGAGCCGCGAGGATACCAGAAGATTTGCAGCGAACAGCGCCCGCCTGGTGACCTAACACTGTCCTGGGTTTGAAGCGCTCAATTAGTTGCTGATCTTCTGGCGGCGTCATTTCACGTGCCTCCCGAAACTTTGAGGCGTCGAGCAAAGATCGTTGGACATGTCACTCTGCCGGCTCCGAGGACCGACCAGCGGAGTGCAAAAGTCTGCCGTCAGATGTGCGGCGTAAAACCAATGGAAGGGTGGCCAGCGTGAAAACCTTCTATTAATGCTAAAGAATACTACAATCGGACCTGAGCTAAGCAACCGAATGGGCAGTTACGTTTAACGGTACGGGTTCGTATTAGGGCTAGAGTCGCTCTGGCGAGTCACGCGCAAACCGAAGAGAACCCAATGCGCGAGGTTTGCCGATTATGCCTTAACAGACTTTCTCAAGGCCAAAGCCTGTCAGCAGAAAGGCGACACCTAGCTTCGGACTGCCCGAGCAGGGGGTTGACAAAAAACCACAAACCTGCCGGCGGTGCAACTTCGAGGTGTGCCAGAGCTTTTCTAGAGTGATCTTGTCATGTTTCCAAAGGTTTTCTTGAATTGGGCTCCGAACCAATGTATCCACACCCTTAGTGTTCGTCTTCTGAGTTGAGAGGGTGCGGTCAACTGGGCGAGAGCTTTGGGTAAAGGTTCGCTGCCGACGAAGCCAAGCTCGCTCGGTTCCTTTCTCCGTCACGGAGACTGGAGAGAGTGGAAGGCCAGATTGCCTTTCGCAATGGCAATGTGTTATTGAAAACGCTAAGGAGAATTGAGGATGCGTATTGGGGTTTGTTATTTTCCGACTGACTACGGCATCGATATCCGCGACCTGGCTCGCGAGGTCGAGGCGCGCGGCTTCGATTCGTTGATGCTGCCGGAGCATACGCATATTCCAAAGTCTCGTCGCACGCCTTTTCCTGGCGGCGGAGAGCTGCCCAAATGTTATTCACATACCCACGACCCCTTCGTTGCCCTTTCGTTTGCCGCTGCGGTAACAACAAAAATTCTGCTGGGAACGGGTATTTGCCTGGTTCCGCAGCGCGATCCGATCGTGACAGCAAAGTGCATTGCCAGTTTGGACCTCTTGTCAAATGGCCGCTTCCTTTTTGGCATTGGCGGAGGCTGGAACGTTGACGAAATGGAGAATCACGGAGCGAACTACGAGACTCGCTTCAAGCTGATGCGCGAACGAGTCCTGGCGATGAAAGCGCTATGGACGCAGGAGGAAGCAGCGTTCCACGGAGAAATGGTGAACTTCGATCCCGTTTGGCTTTACCCCAAGCCGAAGCAACGCCCTCACCCGCCGATACTTCTCGGCGGCTGGAGCGACTATACGTTAAAGCGGGTAGTCGAGTTTTGCGACGGCTGGCTGCCTCTTGCTAGATCGCGCTTCACCGGCAAAGAGGCGGTCTCCCGATTGCGCCAAGCAGCATCGGCTGCCAGGCGGGATGTCTCGACACTGTCGATTAACGTATTCGCACCACCGCCCGAGGAGGCGATTCTGGCCGAATATCGCGAAGCTGGCATTCAACGTTCGTTTTTAATGATTCCTGATGTGACTCGCGACGAAATCCTGGGCGTGCTCGACAAGTACGCCCGATTGATCAGCTGAGAGTAGATGAAACTCGGAAAAACAAATTGATAGCGATTCCGACAGATTGGAGTTGTCGGTATGCTGCGCCTACCGGGACAGATTGCCAGGAAGATTCAGAGAATACTGAAGCAGGCTAGAGTAGCCAGGCTTGCCACTGTGGATCCGAAGAAAAGGCCCCACGTTGTACCGGTCTGTTTTGCCTTAGTTGGCAAGGCTCTCTACTCAGCTGTTGACCAGAAACCCAAGCGTGTGGCACCAGAGCGGCTCGTCCGCTTGCAAAACATCCGGGCAGTATCCCGGGTCGCGCTCTTGATCGACCAATACGACGAGGACTGGAATCAGCTCTGGTATGTATTAATCCGAGGAAAGGCGAACCTACTTTCGAATTCGTCGCGCCAAGAGCGTGGCCTGGCTATTCGTAGGCTAAGAGCGAAATACCCGCAGTATACCCCCCAAATGCTCGCTGACAACGCAGCCATTATCCGAATCATTCCCGACCGAATCACGTCTTGGGGCAACATTTAGCTTCAGAGATCGTTTGAAATCACTATTCCGACCCCAGCACTAAGGACGGACTACGAGATCAGGGATTGGCTTTCCCTCGAGCGGGTGTGATCGTTTCAATTCCACCGCGGATAGTCAGGCAAGTAGCCTGTATGGTGGCGACAATGCGCATTAGCCGGGCGTACGTAAAGAACACTGCATCATCAAAAGG
>JAFAPG010000702.1 GCA_019247235.1 Acidobacteriota bacterium | reverse complement strand
AGGATCCAGAACAACTGAATAGAACAGTGGGGGGGCTTCGGCCAGTAAATACGCGGCCGAGGTGTGAGACCTAGTCAGAGACAGATCCTAAAAAGAGAGAAGTAGTCAGGTATGCCATCCAACAACGGATTTCACAACGGTTCATCGCGCGTTCACAACATGCGGTCGCTGTTCAGCATTTTTTCAAGCGACCTCGCCATTGATCTAGGAACGGCTAACACCTTGGTATATGCCCGCGGGAAGGGAATTGTGGTCAACGAACCCTCCATCGTGGCTTTAAACAAGAATACCAATGAGGTCGAAGCTGTCGGTAAAGAGGCCAAGGAGATGCTGGGCCGCACTCCCGGTAACATCGTGGCCATCAAGCCGATGAAAGACGGCGTGATTGCGGATTTTAAGGTGACGGAAAAGATGTTGAACTACTTCATCCAGAAGGCCCACAACCGCAAGATGCTGGTGCATCCTCGCATCGTCATTGGGGTGCCTTCAGAGATCACGCAGGTAGAAAAGCGCGCGGTCATGGATTCCGCCTATCGCGCCAAGGCCAGCGAAGTGTATTTGGTGGAACAAGCGATGGTGGCGGCGATTGGCGCGGGCCTGCCGATTACCGAGCCTTCGGGCAACATGGTGGTGGATATCGGCGGTGGCACCACCGATATCGCCGTTATTTCCTTGAGCGGCATCGTCTATTCACGATCGGTGCGCATGGCTGGCAATCAGATGGACGAAGCCATCATGAATTATCTGAAGCGCAAATATAATCTGCTGGTGGGCGAACGAACGGCCGAGCAGATCAAGATGGAAATTGGTTCCGCTTACCCCTTGGAAAAGCCCCTAACCATGGAAATCAAGGGCCGCAACCTGATTGAAGGTGTGCCCAAGACCATTACGGTTGACGATAGTGAAATTCGTGAAGCTCTCAGCGAGTGTGTTTCGACCATCATGAACGCGGTTCGTGTCGCGCTCGAACGTACTCCCCCCGAACTTTCAGCCGACATCAGCGATCGTGGAATCGTTCTTACCGGCGGCGGTGCCTTGCTCAAGAACCTTGATAAGCGCATCCGCGAGGAAACCGGCCTGCCGGTCTCAATCGCCGACGATCCCCTTTGCAGCGTGGTGCTAGGGACGGGAAAGATGTTGAGCGATTTCAAACTGCTGAGAAAGATCTCAATCGAGTAGAGAAACCGTCCTTGATGGTTGGCTGTTGGTCATTTTGGCGAAACTCGGCGCCAAGCTGCTGGCGGACACACCATTCCCAGACTGTATCAAACCGGGCAGCTAAGACGAGCAGCTGATTCATGGAAATCCTTATGGGCCGCTACCGCAATATCAGTATTCTGGCGGTGGTCATTTCCCTTCAACTGGTGGGCCTGGCGGTTCAGATCAAGCGCCGAACCGACAATCAGTCGACGCGGTTGATTCGCGTCTGGGCGGTAGGTGCCGTGACCCCGATCGAAAAGACCATCGTGCGCTCGGAGAGCGGGGTCTCATCGATTTGGCACGACTATTTCTACCTGCGCGGGGTGCGCCAGCAGAACCGCGAGCTCGAGCAACAAATTCAACAACTTCAGCTTGAACAAGTACGGCTCAGGCAAGACGCCGAGCAGGCACGTCGCCTGCAGGCCTTGCTCGGCTTCAAAGAGCAGTTCATCGATCGAACCCTAGCCGCACAGGTCATCGGCGCAAGTGGCAGTGAGCAGTCACGCATCATTTACCTCGACAAGGGCGCGGCGGACGGTGTTGCCCCCGAGATGGCGGTCATCTCTGGCGAGGGCATCGTTGGCAAGGTCATTCAAGTCTTTCGCCATACGGCACAGGTGCTGCTGATCAACGATCAAAGCAGCGGCGTAGGCACGATTCTTGAGGACTCGCGCTTGCAGGGGGTGTTAAAGGGCAAGCCCAGCGGAGAAGTGGTCCTCGACAAGGTCATGGCCGAAGAAGAGGTGAAGGTGGGAGAGCGGGTGCTGACCAGCGGTGGCGATCAGATCTTTCCCAAAGGCCTGCCGGTGGGCAGAATTCAAAAAGTCACTCGGGGAGCGGAGTTCTTGCAGGTGACGGTCAAGCCAGCAGCGGCGCTCAACCATCTCGAGGAAGTCTTGGTCATTACTAGAAAGCAGGAGCGAGAACCGGCTCTAGGAGCGAGCACCACGGTTCGCGCGGCCGACGTCCTGGCGCAGCGGCTTCCTTCGGTTCCGGACAAGTCTCCTGCTCCGAACCCTAATAAAAGCGAACGTGAGCAGCCCGCGACTCCCGTGACCCGTCCCGACTCTCCCGCCGGCCAGCCCCTTTCGAAACCGCAGGTGAGGGCAGCGGGTGATGAGCAAAGCCCAACCGAGTCAGGTACGGTGGCGGGTAGGGACCCGCATCCCTCGGCGGTGCATCCGACTGAAACTCAGGCGGGGCACATTCATTCATCGAGCCCGGAAGGCGCGCCCCCCACGGCGAAGCCGACCCAGCCGGTGATTTCTACTACGGCGAAACCGACGGCCAACCCCAACCAAGTTCCGGTACCGCCGAACCCCAGGGCGGGAGACGGTCCCCAATAACGTGGCGGTCAGTTACACATCACGGGAACAGATCGAGGTCTACCGGTTCAGCCTGCCGGTGGCGCTCGTCGTTCCTTTGGTGGCAATATTCCTGCAGGCCTTCATACCGCGCTGGTTTCCTTTTTTCTCCACGTACTTTGACTTGCCACTGTTGATCGTAATCTTTTTTGCCATGGCCCGCCGCAGCCAGATTGCGGGGCTGTTAACTGGGGTCACCATCGGCTTAATTGAAGACGCGCTGACCCAATATCCGCTCGGGGTCTATGGAATCTCGAAAACCGTGGTCGGTTACTGGGCCTCCTCGCTGGGGGTGAAGCTCGACGTGGAAAGCGTCGGCACGCGCCTGTTGGTTACCAGCGGCTTCTACGTGATCCATCAGATCATTTATTTCACGATCGCACGCGGCTTGGTAGGGCTGAATCTACACTGGAGCTGGCAGAGGGAGCTGTCGGCGGCGGTTGCCAATGCCATTCTCGGGGTCTTTCTCTTTGCCTTGATGGATCGGCTGAAGCAACGAGCCTAAGATCGTGCCCAAGGAGAGAACCATGCAGATGACCTTGGTCACTGTTTCGTCTTCGAACCCATGCAGAGAAGCTTTACAATAAAGGTACCCAAGTCCTCCGATGTTCGCCCGCGACGAAAAACCTTCTCAGATCCGCCTCACCGCGGTGCAGTACATCATCCTGGGCATCTTTCTTTTCCTGGCCTACGGGCTATGGCGGCTACAAGTTTCGCAAAATGACATGTATGCCACCTTGGCGGAGCAAAATCGCATTCGCAACGTACCGATTCTTGCCCCGCGAGGCAAGATCCTCGATCGCAACGGGCGAATCATCGTCGACAACTACCGTTCGGTTACGGCCCTGCTTTTAAGAGACTCCTCGCGCGATCTGCGCGCCGATGCCGATCTGATTGCTTCCGGTTTAAATTTAGACCCCAAGGAGGTGCGCGACAAAATCCATCGCTTTGCCTCCATACCGCAGTATCAACCGATTTATTTGAAAGAAGACATCACTCCGGACGAAGAAGCCTTCATTGAATCGCACAAGATGGAGCTGCCGGAGCTCGATACCATCATGGCCTATCGGCGGCTTTATCCCCGAAAGGGCTTTCTCGCGCACCTGGTTGGCTACGTGGGCGAAGTCAGCGAGGACATGCTGAATCAGCCACAGTTTGAGCTTTACAACCCGGGCGACGTGGTGGGGAAATCTGGAGTCGAGCTGGAGTATAACCAGCTCCTGATGGGCAAAAATGGCTCCCGTCAGGTGCTGGTAAACAGCCACGGACAGGAAGTGGGAAAACCGCTGGATGAAAAACCAGCAGAACCCGGCAAACCGCTCAAGCTCACCGTCGACGTCGATCTGCAGATTGCGGCCGAAGAGGCCCTGGATGACAAAAACGGTGCCATTGTCGCCATGGATCCACGCAATGGAGAGATCCTCGCCATGGTGAGCCGGCCGGTCTTCAATCCGAGCGACTTCAGGGTCCGCATCTCACGCAACGAATGGGCTCACCTAGTCAACGATGAGGATCATCCTCTATTGAATAAAGCCATTCAGGCACAACTGGCACCTGGTTCGGTGTTCAAGATCATTATGGCCACGGCCGGCCTTGAGGAAGGGATCGCACAAAATCTTCATGTCAACTGCTCGGGGGGAGCACAATTTTACGGCCGCTATTTCAAGTGTTGGGTGGTGGCCGAGCACCGCGTCCACGGCGACGTGGATCTCACCAAAGGCATTTATCAATCCTGTGACGTCTTTTTCTACACCCTAGCAGAGAAGCTGGGGATTGGACGCATCGCCAAGTATGCCACCGCGCTCGGTCTCGGGCAAAAAACCGGCATTGACCTCCCGCAGGAAGCGACGGGCGTCATGCCGTCAGAAGAATGGAAGCTGCGCAACTTCCGTCAGAAGTGGTTTGCCGGAGAGACCATCTCCGTGGGTATTGGACAAGGGGCGATAGCGGCTACCCCGATTCAGCTGGCGCGCGCGATCGGCGCAATTGCTAGCGGCGGGCGCATGGTGCGGCCGCACGTCGCCGATCCCACAGGTCTGCCTCCGAATATCCTACCCGCCTCGAACGTTCCCGATCAGGTCACCATCGCCATCGATCCCGCGAACTGGGAGACGATTACCGATGCCATGGCCGACGTGGTCAATCCCGGGGGAACCGCGGCCCTCTCCCATCTTCAAGATATCGACTTTGCCGGAAAAACCGGCAGCGCACAGACCATCAGCAATGCTTTAAAGGCCAGGAT
>JAFAPG010000878.1 GCA_019247235.1 Acidobacteriota bacterium | reverse complement strand
GTGGGATATGGAGTCATGTTGGAATCCATTGCGGACATCAGCCCAGGCAAGAACGTTCTTTCTGCCGGGACGGCGGGGACTCGGACGTCCACCCATCTGAGCCGGATTTTTTGAGCCTGGGGCGAATGACCGTTGTAATGGCGTTGGTCCCGAAGGAGGTCCGGGCGCGGACGGTTCGTCCTGTGCGAAGGTCCAGGAGGAATAAACAATCAAAAATAGATACAGGCTAAGTAATGAACTTCGATAACTTCGCATTAGGGATAAAAGCTATCACTGCACCGGATAACTATTCCCGCGCTTAACGGTAGTGAAACGGTTACTCCGTGCATCGGGAGGGACCGGTTCCGTCCCGATTGAGCACCGAGCGAACTGTTCGGCGATAGAGGCAAATTGCGGGTGCGCGCGAAGCAGATCCAGTCCCGGATCAACATTGACTGAGAGCAATTCGAAGCAGCGGTCCTCAAAAGCTTTGGCGAGCCAGTCGAAGGCCACATCAGCTTGCTGTAAAGCGAAATAGAACGTAGCGAATTCGAAGGGGGAAACGTACCGCGACTTGGCCATTTCTTTCAGCCGATTGATGAACTCAAGCGCGGCCTTGCGCTTCCCAGAGCCAGCATAAAGACGTCCCAACGCCGCGTGCACCCGGGGCGTATTCGGCGACAAATGGATTGCTCGCTGAAAGGCTGCCTCCGCTTCCTCAAAGTCGTGCCTCTGAGCCTGGATCAATCCCAGCGTCAAGAAAGCCGGAGAAAAGTGCGGGTTTAACTCAATCGTGTGGTCGCAGTGCTCGAGCGCCAGATCAAATTCGCGCTTGTAGTAGTAAATCACCGCAATGTCCCGCGCGATGATGGAGGAAACTGGATCGAGGAATTCAGCGGTAAGAGCCTGGTCGAGAGCTTCGTCAAGCCGTCCCAATGGCACCAGGCAGGACATTGCATACCAGTGATGGGCGGTCGGGTAGCCCGCATTGAGTGCGATGGCTTTCTGGAACTGAACTTCGGCGCCGGCCCAATCCCAATCTTGCGTGGCCTTCACATGCGCCAGCGATGTCGTCGCTTCCGCGGAACCTTCGTCCAGCATGACCGCCGTCGCCGCACTGGATGCGGCTTTCGCCCATACGTCCGACGGTGCGAGAACGCCGTAGTGCGCCAGCAATCCATAGGCATCTGCAAGCCCGCTGTGGGCTAGGGCATATTGCGCATCTTCCGCGATTGCTTTTTCAAAAAATTCCACGGCTTTGCGCAGCGCCTCTTCGGTACGCTGGTTCAGGTGATAGCGCGCCTGTATACAAAGGTTGTGCGCTGAATTTACTGCCTGCTGACGACTCGCCCTGAGCTGCCCGGCCGCCAGATTTTGCAGAGTTTGGACCACCAAGTGAGCAATCTCTTTTTGAATGATGAAAGTATCTTGCAGGTCGCCGTCTACCGTTTCCGAACACACATAGCATCCGCTGGCACCATCCACCAGGTGCACGGCTATGCGCAGTTCATTGCCCGACCTTCGAATACTACCGCTCACAATGGTCGCGGCATTCGGGAAGTTCGTTTCTCTAACCGGACTACCCTCGCTGCTCAACTCTCCTGGATGACACGCCAGGATGCGGATCTGCGGCAACTTCGAGATCCCGCATATGATTTCCTGGCGCACTCCTTCACAGAAATATCCGAGATCGCCAGCCGGGGAATGGTCCGAGAAAGTCAGCACGGCTACCGTATTGGGACCCAGGGAGGAGATGGATAGCAGAGGCTTGGTCACCCTGAGGCGCCGGTTCTTAAAGGCGGGACCATAACCGCCTTTAGGCAGTTGGATGACAACTTCATCCTCGAAACCTTCCTCGCGATAGTAACGGTCAAGCATCGAACGGAGCCGCCTGGCCTGCACCCGAACAATCGGATCCGTGCGAGGATCAAAGCTTTCCTTCTTATCGAAGACCGCGACCCCCACCACATATTCCTTAAGTTGATCGGCGCGGCCCGCGAGGGCTTCGCCAATGACAAATCCAATAAACCGCTTGAGTCGGCCGGCCTCACGGAAGGTGCGGCTGCCGAGAATGCGATCCAGTTGCCGCTGAACCTGCTTCGCGGAATCGTTGCCTAAGGGTGTAGACCCGGCCGGAACAGCCATATCCACGCTATTGTACCCCCGATTCCACGGCGGAGATCACCCCCGATCTTGACCGACTTGCCATGCCCATCCCGGTTAAGCGGTTTGTTTACAAGATGTTTCCTTGGTGAGGCTTATTAGAATCACGGAAAGTGCTGACCAAACTACGATCAAGAGGAAGGCCGTTCTAAAGTCGGCAGCGCTGTAGGCTCGCACCCCGTTTACCAGCTTGCCGGACCACTGCTTATCGAGAACCCAACCAATCCCAGGCTGTAGAAGCATGGGCCCAAGCATGTTTCCCATGTTCACGCCTCCGGTGATGGTTCCAAAATACTGCTGGGGCACTGATTCTTTTCCGAATGCGAATCCGAGAATGATTGCGCCCGCGCAAAAACTGGTAAGTGCCGCGATGATTGTGAAGGTAATCAGCGACAAATGCGGCCAATAGAATAGAACAACCCACCCGACCAGGGCTGCGGCTGCTCCCGTAAGATAGATGGGTTTGCGTTTCCCCATTTTGTCAGAAAGATATCCCATGATCGGACACGCCGTGGCCCAAAAGACCAGCATCAGGGAACAAAGCGCCGCGGCCCTAGTGGCGGTCAGGTGAAAACGGGCTATGAGAAAAGGGGGGCCCCAAAGACCAGCAAATGCCAGCATGGCGCCGAGGAATCCCCCTTGCGCGAAAAAGATCAGCCAGGTGTTGCGGTAGGCGAGCGCCTGTTTAAAACCCTTGAGCAAACTCCAAACCGAGTCCTGACTCGGATGTTGCAACGACAAGGGAGCTTGGCTGGAGTACCCATACTCGGAAGGATCATTTCTTACGATTGCAAATGCCAGGGCAGTGACTGCCAGAATTACGACTCCGGATGCGAGAATCACGCTGCGCCATGGGAAGTGCTCGACAAGAAATCGCAGCGGAACCTGCGCGACGAGTGCTCCGATATTACCTACAAACAAACTTACTCCCGAGAGCATGGCAAAACGCCGAGACGCAAACCAGTGCATTACCAGATTAAGAGTGACGACCCAGGCTACTGCGGTCGCGCCTCCTACGGCCGCCCGCGCAAAACATGCCAGCAGAAAATTACCGGTGAATCCAAACAGAAAGGTTCCTGCGGCGGCGGAGATTGATCCCGCAATCAGCAGTTTTCGTGCTCCCCATGTGTCCACCAACACTCCCGTCGGGATCTGCATAGCCACATAGGCGTAGAAGTAGGCAGCCGACAGGTTCCCCAGATTCTTCGCGCCAATGCCGAAATCGCGCATCAACTCTCCGGTCATCACCGCCGGAGATACGCGCACGTAAAAAGCAATCAGATAAAAAAGAGCCGCAACGGACCAGACAGACCAGGAGAGCCATGCGGAAGGCGTTCTGACGGGAACCGCCGGGGACTCAGCCGCTATCGAGCCGGCACCTTTAGCAACAAATTCTGTGCTTATTTTTCCCGGCACAGCCGCCCTTCAACCCGTGCAGGTTAAACCTGTGCAGAACCAGTGCGAGGAGTCAACCGGCATCACCAAAATACCTAAAGGCGCCGAATCATTCGCCCTTGCGATAAATATCATTGATGTTCCAATAGCCCGGAGTAGGGGTGGGAACATTCTCCATTGGTACTTGAATGACCGTTGGTAACTTGGAGGCAAGGGCTTTGTTCAATGCGGGACCAAGCTCGCTTGCCGCCTGAATGGTCACCCCGTTCGCGCCACACGCTCGTGCCCAGGCAGCGTAGTCCACCCCGTATGGCTTACCGTCGCATTCGAACATGCATCCGAAGCTCCAGTCATAGTGCATCTCCTCGAGTCCGGCGATCGTGCCAAAGCCTGCGTTGTCCATCACTACCCAGATTACTGAAAGTCCGGCCTCCATCGCGGTTGCGACGACAGAAGGATTCGCACCGAAGCCTCCATCGCCAATCAACGCCACCGCCGCTCGTTTTGGCTCCGCATATTTCACCCCGAGAACGGCGGCAGGCCCGAATCCCATGGTGGCCAATCCGCTGGGTGTGATGAATGTTCCAGGAACCATGATAGGGAATTGCTGACCAACTCCATTCTTGTTCCACCCCACGTCGGTTACGATGAATCCATCCTCAGGTACGGCTCTTCTAAGCTCGCTAAGGATGCGCTCCGGACGAAGCGGGTACTGATCGGACGACCACTGATGGGTCCAATTGGCGGCGAAGGCTTTTCTCGCGACTGTAATTTCCTGAAGCAACGTCTCGCGCGCGCGTGTCTTCTTCTTCCGCGCCTCAGAAACCAATGTGCTCAAGGCCAATTTAGCGTCCGCCACCAGTCCCAGTTCCGTCGGATAGTTGCGTCCAATTTCGGCAATATCGGCGTCAATGTGTATCAAGCGAGTTGGCGGAATGGAAAAAGTGTAAGCCGGATCCCATGAACTCGAATTGGCCTCGGCGAAGCGGGTCCCGACCGCGAGAATTACGTCGGCAGTGCGGCATTTTTCATTGGCCAGCGGAGTTCCCCAGAATCCGGTCATCCCTAGCAGCAATGGATGATCTTCTCGCAAACAGCCCTTTCCCATCAGTGAGTGAGCGACGGGCGCTTGCATTGCCTCCGCCAGTTCCGCGAGTTCCCTCGTGGCGCGGCCCGAGAGCACTCCACCACCGGCGTAGATCACGGGGCGCTCCGCTTCCGCCAACGTGGCCACAATCCTTTCTGCCGTGGCCACGTCCAGACCGCAGCGGGAAATCTGCGGTGGAAATTTATGGAAGGCATGGACGGGAAGATCGGCGGAAAAGATGTCCATGGGAATATCAACCAGCACAGGACCAGGTCGACCTGTTTGGGCAAGATGAAATGCCCGTTCCATGGCGCGCGGAAGATCTTCGACGCGATCGACGCGATACACGCGCTTGCAAAATGGCCGAAAGATTTCAAACTGGGCGGCGTCCTGATGCAGATTCAATTCCTGGTGGGGATGGCGGCCGTAATAATAAGAAGGTACATCGCCCGCGATCACTACCATTGGAATTGAATCAAAGGCGGCATTGGCCACGCCCGTAGCGGCGTTGGTGAGGCCGGGGCCGAGGTGAGTCAGTAGCACGCCGGCTTTGCCGGATGCGCGAGCGTATCCGTCAGCAGCGTGGGCCGCGACTTGCTCGTGGCGCGTGCTCACGAATTTTATTTTGCTTTTCCCTAATGCATCGAGAAGCGCGATTACGGTATGGCCGCACAAACCGAAGATGACCTCGACCCCTAGCCGCTCCAAGTATTCCACCAATAAGTAAGCGGCGATGCGCGGGGTGCCCGAACCCTGGGCGGCAGGATTGGCATTCTCAATCGAGGCTGTTTTGCTTGCCATGGGTCCAGTCCTTAAAAAATTTCGCTATTGTAAAATTCGCCCAACAATTCCTGCTCCGAAGGTTTATCTTCCGGAAGCGGCCGGCTCACCCAGGTGACATTCATGTAGTGTTTTAGCGAGATGTTTTCGCTGACGATGTTGCCTCCCCAGGTGCCACAACCCATGCTGGAAGTCATGGGCATGCCATTGGTAAAGTTTCCCGCGTTGGCCTTGGACTGGGCCTGGCGCACCATCATCCGGCTGACTGGGGCGGCGAGAGCCAATTTATGAATATGCTCATCGTCGAAAGAGTAAATACCGCAGGAATGGCCTTTGCCTCCAGTGTCGAATATCTTCTTCACCATCTCAATTGCATTCTCGAATCCGCCGCTATACTCGAAGATCGAGAGAACGACACCCAACTTTTCCGTGGAAAATGGGTATTCCTTCCCGATGTTGGATTCTTTCACAATAAAAAATGTCTTTTCGGGAGGAAGTTTGATTCCCACGCGTTGCGCGACGACGGTGGCCGGACGCGCAATCGTTTCTGGGGTACGCCTCAAATTCGAATCCCAGTAAACAGCCTGCAACAACTTTTTTTCCTCGTCGTTGACAAGGTATCCGCCCTCCTTTTGGAGCTGCGTCAGGAAGGCGTCGTAAATCGAAGTATCGACGACCAGATTGCCGTCGGCCGAGCAGCCGGAGCCGTTGTCGTTAATTTTGCTCATGCGAACCAGTTTCGCAGCGTCGGCAATGTCGGCAGTTTCGTCTATCACCACAGTCGCATTTCCCGCCCCTACACCGAACGCGGGACGCCCTGAGCTGTAGGCTGCGCGAACCATTGCCGGGCCACCGGTTGCGATTGTCAGGTCGCAAATAGACATGAGCTCCTGCGCTAGGGGAATGCTCGGTTTCTCCGCGCAGAGGAGAATATCTTCCGGAGCGCCCTGTTTTTTCAACGCCGCGCGCATGATGCGTACCGTTTCCGTTGTAGTTTTCTTGCTGGCGGGATGGGGAGAGAAAATTACCGCGTCCTTGCACTTGACCGCGTAAATCGCAACCGTAGCGGGAGTGACCACCGGATTGGTCACTGGAATCAGTGAGGCAATTACTCCTGCGGGCTTGGCGTATTTCACGATCTGTTTGTCGGGAATCTCTTCGATCACTCCCATGCTCTTTTGCCGCAAAGCATCGCGTAAAACCCCCAATACTTTCAGCCGCCTTGCTGGTTCGCGGCTTCCCATTCCACTTTCGTCCACGCTCATGTTGGCCAGCCGCAGGGAAGTGGCTTCGTTCGCCGTTGCCCATGCAATCGCCTGGCAGAGGCGATCCACCGTGGCCTGATCGTAGTGCTCAATCACCTTCATGGCAGCTCTTGCCCTGACCAGCAGATCGCTCGCAGTATGTTTTTCTTCTGCTGTGAGCAGTCGGGTTGTAGTTGCCGCCTGGGCCGCCATTCGCAATCGTCTCTCTTTCTTCTTATTTTTTGACTTTAACGTTAAAACTTTTATCCGCGGAACTCTCGGCTCATTCCATGGATCGCGGAGGCGTTCCCTGGTATTGGACCGGGATACGAATGCGCATGGGCTTCTCCCAGAGGTATTCTTCCGCCACCTCCGCCGTTAGTCCGGCAACCCGTCCTACAATGAAGATCAAAATGCCGGCAATCGGAGGAAAACCCAGGTCATAGAGCACTGCCCCCAAAGCCCCGTCCACATTGATCGGCAGGGGCTTAATTCTTTCGCGGATAGCTGCTTCCAGGGCGCGGACAAAAGCAACTCCGTCTCCAGCGATCTTCTGCTCTTCCGCCATTTTAAAAAGAACCTCGACTCGTGGATCCTTCGTATGCTTACAATGGCCGAACCCGGGCAGTCTTTTAGCATGGGATATGGCGTCCTCGACTGCGCGCATCGCTGCCTGGCCTAGCGAAACGTTTTCGTTTCGCGCAATTTGCACTCCCGCAGCGATCAATTCCATGCATCCAACCCCGACTCCCCCATGAGGGTCTCCAATGGCAAGCAATCCTGCCGCAACCGCGGCGGAAACCGACTGCCGATTTCCCGAAGCCGCTAGTCGCGCCGTCGCACATGAAGGTGCTCCGGGACCGTGGTCCGCGCTTGCCACCAGGATTGCATCCAATAGTTTTCGTTCACCCATTTCAGGCAAACGCCCGCGATGAAGAAGGAAAATTGTTTCCACGAAGCCCGCTGTCTTCATGAGAGAGCGGATGTCATAGCCGCAAAACCAGATGTGCTCCTCGTCGGAGTTCACTATCTTCGTTCGCCAATTCTCCATTTCGAGCCTCGATTATTCTTCGCCCCAGCGAGATTGTCCCTGCTTAACGGTATCGGCACCGTTACATGGGTTGATTGTCTACTGGATTGACTGTTACCGTCCGTCCCAGTATAGGCCTTCCTGAAAAGCTGATTGGCAGTATGGAACAGTCGCATGTCGCATCAAGAGGAGGCAACCAGCATGACTCGACTGGCGCTTTGGACGGTGATTTTAGTGAACGTTTGCCTGGTGTTTTTCCCCGCGGCGGCATGGTCCCAGGCCGTTTCCACATCGCAGATATCGGGGGTCGTTCAAGATCCCTCGGGAGCGCCGATTGCAGACGCTCAGGTGACCGTGACCCAGACTTCAACTGCACTGAACCGAAGCGCGATCACTGACAACAATGGATCCTACATCCTGACCAACCTACCGGTGGGACCCTATCAACTGCGGGTCAGCAAAAATGGCTTCGATACTTATCTACAGAATGGAATCGTATTACAAGTCAGCACGAACCCCGCGATCAATGTCACGCTGAAAGTCGGCTCGGTAAGTGAAACCATCACGGTTGAAGTAGGC
>JAFAPG010000452.1 GCA_019247235.1 Acidobacteriota bacterium | reverse complement strand
GACGTTCTGTGGGCCGGCTTGACTCCGAGACGGTATCCATTGAAGGTCGCCGGTCGCTGAGTTGATTTCCATTCCGTCCGGCGCAGCGTCAAGACGGAACCTGAGACTGAAAGTATTGACATCCGTCGCGGTTACTCTGTCCTGGAAAAGAAGGCCGGAGGTCGCATTGGTTCGAGGATTGAAGGTGATGGTTGGAGGCGCAGAAGGACCGTTTCCCGTATCGAAAATCTGAATGCAGCTCAGGGCTGAACCCGCTACGGCATGGTGCCCGGCAATGCGAGGCAAAGCTAACACGCATGCTAAATCGACTCTGGCGACGGCCGTTGCCGGGGCTCCGCTTACCATCACACCGTACGCCTTTCCGTCGTTCGGGCTCGTATAGGCGCTGATAGCATGAGGGTCGGCAGTGCCACTGAACCCCGGTATGTTTGCGGCGACGTAGTCGACCAGAGACGGCGTGCCGATGCCCGACTCTTCAGGCAGTTGAATGACGGTGAACTGGCCGCCATTCACGAATTCCGGAATCAGAATAGCGAGATGGCTGTTTCCTTGCGCCACGGCAACCCCTGTGCCCGCAAAGCCGTCCTGGAACGTAAATGACTGCTGGGGAGCGCTCCATTGGCCCGGTGTGCCAGGGGTAAAGGTTGCCTGCGTCAAGTCGGCCAGCAAGAGATTTGCGTTCGTTTCGTTAGCCGCGAGAGCGATGCCGGTGGAGCAGTCATCGGTGGCGGTTCCAAGTTCCTGGGCAGGCGGGATCACATTTCCAAATTCCTTGAGCGATCCATCCGCCGAGAGTGAGAGCAAGCTGTAGTTGTTGTCTCCACCTGTGGACAGAACAAAACCGCGCAGAGAGTCGATTGATAGTTCTGCAACAGCATTTCTCGTCGGGAAGAAGTTACTCAAGGTATCGGTATTCAGGTCAAGAACCTGCAGACCGGTCCTAGCAGGGAAATGTTTGTTAAAGTCCAAGCCAATGGAGATAACTGCCTGGTTGTTAACAGGATTGATAGCAACGCCGCAGTTTTTGCATTCTCCGGGGTAACCGTCGCTGGCGGATTGAAGAGTTTTGGAAAGGGAGGTGCCGTTGATAACGTAGATATCGTTGTTGTTGGCGACACAAACGGTTTTGCCCGTAGTAGGATTCGAAGCGCAGGAGTTTACCGCTGCCGGAGTAGCAATCGTGGTGTGGAATCTCGCGCCCTCAATCGTCACTGCTTCGATACCCGTCTTCGTGCAATTCCAGCAGCCGTTGGGGGCGAACACGTTGACCGGTCCGCCGGAAGGAGGCGCGCTGACGGCGAGAGGCCCTTTCGCAGCGCAGGAGCCGTGTGTGGATGCATCAGTATGAGTAACGTTCAGTTCGGAACAGCTATTCGGATTGCTGGAGAATGACGAGCCGTCGGAGGTAGTTCCCTGGAGAGTAACAAAATAGTTGCCGGCAACCAGGTTCTGCGGAATCGTGAAGCTGACCCGGCGCTGTGTGCCGGTGACAGCGGTGACTGAGAGCCCTGGCGCGGTTGCCATGGAGGGGCCTCCGCACGAAGAGGACAGTGACAGCGTGACATTCGCGGGGGTGATGGCTCCGTGATCAACGGGAAAACCCGATCCAATCGCGTTTACGTTCGTTACCCCGGCGATGCCGGAGCTTGGCTGAATGGATACGTTCATCGCGACCTGCGCGTGCAACGGCACGATTGCGCAGGCAAAAACGACAGCTAGAAACAAGCGGATGGATGACTGTCTGCACATAGGTGATCACCTTGGACGAGGTTTTGAACTAGGAATTCAACGGCTGCGCGGGATGTTTTTCGGACAGCCCGGCTCCGGGATGGGCGCGCTTGCGCCTCCAGCCCGATTTCAGAACGGAGGACCTGAGAAGAGGCGCAAGAATAGTGGCAATGGCAAGCAGCCTCCAGGTCGAAGGCTCAGGGATGCCGGGTGGCGGTGGTTGCACTTCTTGGGTTTGCGCGACGATCAGAGCAATGTCTCCATCAGCTAGCGGTCGTCCGCTGCTTGATACTTGCGCTGCAAAGGCGGGCAATATGACGATTTGGCTGCCATCGTAAAGATTGAGAGTCGTGTTCAAAAATGTCCCTGTCAACGAGGCTGAGAGCGGCTGCGGATTCAAGCCGCCCAGCGGTATCAAAGGGCTCTCGTAAGAGAGACCATCAAACGGGTTTAGGGTGAAATCGCTGAAGGCGAACTGACGCACGGTGGAGTCAGAGAACTGCACAGTAAGGGACAGGTTTCCGAGTGCAACAGGTGTCAAAACCGGAAAACTGGAGTCGCGAGATGAATTAGCGCCGGATTCGTTGGCAATGTCAAACTGGCCGACCGCTCCCGGTTGCGTCACGTCCCAAGAAAGAAAACCTATCGGAATCTCCGCCGCGTTGGCGCTTGCGATCAATAAATAGACGGCGCAGGGTAAAACCTTTCGCATTCCCATTCACCTCCGGACACTTTTTCTGAAAGACAGTATGGGACGCATAGCAGAATTCCACAAGACCTGAATGAGTAGAAATCTGTCAATGACGCGCCTTATCCGACTATTCCGGTTCGGAGGGCGTGCGCGACCGCCTGCGCCTTTGAGTGAACATGCAGTTTCTCGTAAATGCGCTTGACATGAAACGAGACGGCATTGGCGGTCACGTTGAGCTCAATGGCGGCAGTTTTATAGGTGTGACCGTTTACTAGAAGCTTCAGCACCTTCAGCTCGTGTGGGGTCAGGGCCTGCAACTCGCTTGCAGGTTTCTTCGTATCGCGAAAAAAGTGGATCACTTTGCGGGCCACTTGAGGCGATATCGGAGCTCCCCCGCGCACGGCCTCGCGAACGCTTTCCAGCAATTGAGCCGGAGGAGTTTTCTTCAGGAGGTAGCCGCTGGCGCCTGAGCGCAGAGCGGCAAAAAGGCGCTCATCATCCTCATAAACGGTAAAGGCAAGTAAGACACAGTCCGGATACTTTTCGTGCAGCAGCAAGATGCCATCGGTGCCGGGCATTCCCGGTAGCCCAAGATCGACGAGGGCGGCGTCCGGTGCTTTGGGCCACGGGTGGGCAAGAGCATCTTCCATGCTCGAAAAAGCGGCGCGACAACAGAACCCGGTGGTGCCATTGAACAGCAACCGAACGGCTTCCCGGGTCGTTGGGTTGTCCTCTATGAGAACGATGGCAAGGCAATCCTCTTGCGACATGGCTCATTTCAGTATGGAGGGGAAACGGATGCGATGCCACTACCTATTTAGGTAGCGGATCAGCCCCCGCTCCTTTATGGGCAATCTTAAGCAGGCCCTTGTTCCCGAACCCGGCGTAGAGGAAATCGCAAGGCTTCCTCCAAGCGATGTAGCACGGCGTCGCATATTGCCGATTCCGTTTCCTGCCGCTCTCTGCGCTGTGTCAAAGCCAACTCCGTCATCTTCGACATTCAGATGGAGAGTGTGGTTCTCGATATATATCTCAGCCCGGACACGCTGGCAGTCAGAGTGCTTCAGTATATTTGTAAGAAGCTCTTTAAAAACCAGAAATGTCTGGCGCTTTATGTCAGCTCTTAGCCTCATCGCCTGCTGAGATTCAGAACCAACGACGAATTCGAAATCGATTGCGCTCGGCTCAAAAAGGTCATTGGCAAAGCGACGGAAGTACGAGATCAAATCCTCCATGCGATCTTGTTGCGGATTCAAAGCCCAGACAATTTCCGCCATTGAGTTCGCCAGATCGCGAGACAATTCGCCGATTTGGGTCAGCAGCAACTCGGCTTGTCTTGGGTGGGCCAACACTTCGTTTCGAGCAATCTCTGACAAAAACGAGATCTGGGACAGCGTGGTTCCGGCATCATCATGCAAATCGCTTCCTATGTTCGAACGGATACGCTC
>JAFAPG010000379.1 GCA_019247235.1 Acidobacteriota bacterium | reverse complement strand
TCCTGTCCTTTTGCTCGATGGGCTGCAGCTGGGAATCGATAACATGCGCCACGATGTATGGCTGAGCCCGGCGGTGACGACTGCTATCGGCCGCCACATTGCCAACCTTCTCGTGCACTACGGCAACGTGGGAAGCGTAATAACGGCAAATCCCGCCTCGGCAGCGGACCTCACCCGAAATCAGGTTCCAAAACTCCCTCCGATTTTCGCCAGCAAGCATCCGGATTTAAAGCAGCTGCTGACGGAGCTGCAAAAGTGTCCCTTGAACCGGGCCAAGGCGGAACAAAATCCCACCATCGATCTGCTCGGGCGCGCCGCCACCATCAAGTTCTTACGCGCCGAGTTAAATAATCAGTTTGCCGCGGTGCTCGAGCGTTGTCGGGCGACCCTCAAGGCCTACGAAGGCGTACGCCAGCACAAATCGCTCGAGTATCGCGAAACCGTCGCTTCTTACCTGGTAAGAAAAAAGCACATTCTGCGCCAGGCAGGACAGGAGCTGTTTCGCACTTTGCGGCAAATCGATCGGGAAATGCTCGCCCCCATGCGGCGCTGTTTTTTTGGGGAAAAGCATGCCGCCGATTATCAGGTATTTTTGAACCGGCTCATTTTTCTCGAAGAGGGCAGGGACTCCTACCTTCAGGCCGAGCATTACGTCTTGACCGGCGGTTTTGAAAATGATCCCGATTCGCTGGGCAACGTGCGCGCGCTCCTTTACGAGTTTCTCAAAACTGTCGTGCCAGAAAGCGACAGCTGTGATACGGCGCTGTTCGAGGGCTGGATCAGCGCTCCGGAAAATGCCCACGAACTAGTTGGCAGCGGGGAATCGGCGGAGCGGGGGCAAAAGGAACGCCTGGAGATTTGGACGGAGCTTCTCGAGCGCGACGGCCTCCTTGGCTTAGCTCTGGCTGCCTACGAAGTGCTGCCGCTGCTGCGCGAGTTCACGCCTTTGCTCGACCCGCAGCAACTCAAATATGCCCTGATTATGCGCAAGCAACGCGAACAGGTTGAACAGCTGGTCGAGGCCCATGGCAAGCTTTCCCTGGGAAAAATCGCGGGCGCCGCCGCCCGGGTAAGTGAGTCCGGCGCTCCCCAGAGAACTAAGGTTGCGGCTCGCTTCCTGCGCGATTTCATGCTGTATTACCGTGACCTGCGCCGCCTCGAGCTTCTCAACCAGGCACTCGAAAGAATCAATCTGGTCAGCAGCCAGCGTTTGTCAGAACTGTCTAAGGTCAACGGCACTCTCTACGATTTCCTTCTCCCAGAAGAATCCCGATCCGAACGAGGGAAATCGATCCTGCGCCACGTGGTCGTGAAGGCGGACGTCCGGGACTCCTCGCGAGTTACCCGCTCGCTCGCTGAGCGGGGAATGAATCCCGCTTCCTACTTCAGCCTGAATTTCTACGATCCCGTAACCAAGCTGCTCGCGAAATATGGCGCCCGGAAAGTTTTCGTGGAGGGAGATGCCATCATCGCAGCCATTCTCGAGCGGGACGGGGAGCCGGAGCTGTCGGTCTCGCGAGCCTGTGTCCTCGCCCGCGAAGTGCTGGATCTGGTCGGAGGATATAACCACTTGCTCGAGCGCGCCGGCTTGCCAGCTCTCGAGCTAGGTATCGGCATCTCTTATCAGAACTGTTCTCCCACCTACCTGCTCGATGGGGAGCACCAGATCATGATCTCCGAGGCCCTGAATGAGAGCGATCGCCTTTCAGCCTGCGACAAGCGGATGTGCAAGGCCATGGTCGGTTTGACAATGCCCTTCAACGCCTACGAATTTCGAGCCAGCGGCGATCCTGAACTTGAGCCTATGCGGTTCAACGTGGGAGGCATTCGGATCAGCGAGGCAGCATTCAATAGGATCGGTGAGGAAATCTCGCTCGCCGCCTGCTCGCTTGAATTCCCGCGGCTTTGGGGCAGCGAAGAAGCATCTTTTTACAGCGGCCTCGTGCCGGTAAGTTCCGATGTCTTCCGCCGCCTCGTGATTCGCAGAAGCCGTATACCTCTGGTGGAGGCTTCTACCTTCAATTTCGTTCAATGGACTGGCGGCTTACTATATGAGGTGTGCACTCAGGCGGCTGTATACAACACCATTGAGAAGACGCTCGCCGCCACGACCTGAGCTGCGCCAGTCGGCTGCGAATACCGCGATAACCACAACCAGCTCAGCCCAGAGACAATTGAGATCATGGTCGCAGAGTAATTCGACTATGATCGAGCTCAAGCGTGTTGCACAGTTCGCTGAGCGGTTGCAGGAGTCAGCTCGAGGGCTCATTCACCTACTCAACGCACTTACAGGGGTAGGCTAGACCAGGTTGGCTGTTGAAGTGGCACGAGAATTCGGAGATGCAGCTCTGTTTCAATGGCGGGCGACGAGCTCGACGCCGCACTGCCCGGCTTCTGAAAGCGTTGCAGGATAGAAGCCGATGCCTGCCGCAGCGCAGCAAAGCCGTCCTGTTGCTTGACTCCATGCGTGGCACGGGATTCCCGGGTCTGGTGGACGGAATCTTTGTAACAAGGGCGCTAAGTTACTTGCCAACTGCTGCACTGGCAAGGACGTTTCCGTCTGGTCCGGTCATACTGTGCTCTGAGGCTAGACCCGTATCCCTCTCGTTGACGCCTCCACCTTCATTCACGGTTGCATCGAAGCGTCCCTGCATGAGGTCTGCAACCAAGCGGCTGTCCACCAACTGATCAACAGGGCGCGCCACGTCAAACTTGAACCCCTCCGCTTGCCACATTCTGGCCGCATCAGCTCGCAGGAAGCCGTTCCGAATTCCGATCGATCAGCCAGAATCGTGAACCGCGTAGGTTGTCCTGGGAGTTGGA
>JAFAPG010000375.1 GCA_019247235.1 Acidobacteriota bacterium | reverse complement strand
CGATGACCATGGTCCCGCCGTTGCCTTGCCCGTTCATGCACTGTGCCGGGTTATTGGCGAGCGCGGTCTGGAGCGAGGAAAAATCGCTTCCCGCGGCGGTCACGTAAAAGACCTTGTCCTCTGAGCAGCGCTTCCCGTTGCGCTCCCAGTGAAAATGCACTTTGTAAACGCTGTTCGCTTGTGACATCGTTCTCCCCCTAATTAGCTTGGGTACTCCCCGTAAAACGCTGCGCCTTTGCCGCGGCGCTTGGGCTTCGCGGTCGAGAGCGCTCCCGGACCGCGATCGTGCTTGCCAGGCTTCCCGGCTGAGTAGAGCGGCCCGTTTGGCCAAGTCTGGTTCCGTCCGCCAGCTCTGAGGCCTGCAGGCCCACCGCGCTGCGCCGGAGGCGTGCCATTGCCTCCGTAGGCCATGGATTTGCCTTTGAGATTTGCGTTGGCATTGTTCTGCACAGGATTGAAGCTGCCGGCCGAGCCCGCGGTGCCTGAGGCGGAGCTCCGCGCGTTCTTTACCCGCGCGAGCGAGGCCTGGCTGGGTGCGCCTGGAGTCGATGAGGCGATCAGCTCTTGCTTCGCTGCCCGCGGCCGTGGAGCCATGCCTGAGCCGCGCCGACCTTCTTCGGTCGTGGCGTTGCGCCCGCCTTTGTTCTTCCACCGGATAGACTGCGAGCGGTAAAAGTCGCCCTTGGTCGCGCCGGTCTCAACCGAACGAACAGATTGTTGGCTGCGTTTCATTTGTGTGAACCTCAGAAAATCGAATTTATTCGCCGTAGAAGCTAGCGTTTGGCTTGGCTGGGTAGCCTTGGCCGTTGTCCCCGCGCCGGCGCGGTGCGCGCTTGACGCCGGTCCGGCCGCCGATCTGACCTGATTGGTTGATCGGCTTCCTCTGGCCCATGGGACCGTTCGGGGGAAGCGAAGGCGCCGCCGAACGTTGCAGGCCTGGCCTTGGCTTTCGGTCGGGCAGATTGCTGCCATAGCTACCGCCTGACCCCGCGGGCATCTGCGGAGTTTTGAGCGAGTCCTTAAACGGCGTCGGCGGCTCGCTGATGAGCGACTGCGCATCGGCCGAGGTGTCTTTCGAGTTCGGAACAAACGGCCGTTTCTTTGACTGCTGAACGTTGGTCCCCGTAATGGGCATGCCCTTAATCTTTTTCATTGATTGCCTCACCAGATTGGAATTGCGTGCACTTCGCCGGCTTTTGCGCCCCAGAGTTTCACTTTGCGCGGGTCGGTGCCTTTGCGGACGTACTCGAGCGCGAGCGCGTGCTGGGAATGGGCGACCACGGCGACGGTGCGCTTCTGCCCGCGGAGCTTTTGGTAGAAGCCCTTCCAGCGGCCTAGGAAGGCGCTCTTTGATTCGCCGTCAGGAATGGGCTTCTCCGGGCGCGCCGAGAAATAGTTCAGTAGCGGCTCGATCGAGCTAGATTTCGCGCCCGCCATTCGGCCGATATCCATAGGGAGGAGTTCGTCTCTGACTTCTACCGGGACGCCTAACTGCTGCGCGATCACCTGCGCTGTCTCTCGCGCGCGCTTCAGTGGCGAGGAGTAAATCTTGGTGATCGACTTGTCCTTGAGCTGTTTTGCGGCTTTCTGTGCAGTCATCCAGCCCTTGAGCGTGAGCGGCGCATCGACGGTTTGGCCGTGCATCCGTCCCTCGAGGTCGAGAGCGGTCTCGCCGTGAGTTACCAGATAGAGCTTAGGTCGCACCAAAGAAGTGATCCTGCTTTTGAGCCGGCCTGGCCTTAAAGAAATCGCAGCAATAGCGGCTGGTCTTCACCGGGATGAAACGCGAGCCGTTCCACTGAATGAACTCCGAGTCGTCGCACTTCTGCGGGCCGGCCAGGTGTGCGCATTTGTCGCAGTTCGATCCGCCTTCCGGCACTTCCACTCCAACCTTGTGATCGGCTGGATACTGAGGCAGCCTACCGGGCATCGGGGCAGTACTTTGGCGGCCGCGGCTTCGGTGGTTCGCGAAGCATCTGGAAGCGTACGTAAGCGCCGATGCGCGACGGAATCAATTCCTCTTTCGCCTTAACGAAGAGTGTCAACCGTTGCGACTGGGCGTCTCCGATCGGACACACCAGCCGGCCGCCTTCTGACAGCTGATCACGCCAAGCGTTTGGTATCTCGTCCACTCCACAGGTGGCCACTATCGCGCTAAAGGGCGCCTCAGGGGGTAAACCGACTGCGCCGTCTCCAGAATGGAGGAATACGCACTCGCCGATAATCTTTGTTGAGTCAACCCAAGGCTCGAGCTCGATCGAGTGAATCTCTGCGCCTGAGGCGGCGAATTGCTCCGTCTGATAGCCGGAGCCAGTTCCTACCTCGAGCAGCTTGTCGCGCGGGTTGAGATCGAGCAGCTCAAGCATGATTCGTGTCACCGCGGGCGAAGGAATCGCGCGCTTCCCGTCAAATGTGGGCGCGTGAAACAGTGGAGCTGCGGGAGTATCTGTCAACGACTGCATTGATCTCCGAACCACCCAGGACCAGCGGAGCTGATTCCGATAATCTGCTGACACACCGGCTGCGCCGCGTTGAAGCAGGCCTCAGCCTCGGGAAGGAATGCGGCTTCGTCCATGACGTACCTGGTCGGGTGATACAGTCGAATCTTCGACGCGCCTTTGGGAATTGCTAGCACCCGCCCGCCGTTTTCCCACTCAATATTGGTTTGCGAGCGTTCGCGCTTGAGCGGGTGCAACTTCTTCAGCCACTCCGGCTGATTCTCGTACAAAATCGCCACGTAAGAGATAAGCTCGGCGGCTTTCGTCTCGGCTTCCGTCTGTACCACGGTGAACCAGCGCTCCCACTGCGCGCGGTGCGCCGAGTCGCCCATCACGCACCATGAAGTTAGCATCTCCCTTGTTTTTGGGATGAACAGGCGTTTCGCGCGCGCGAACTCTTCGAACAAGGGAACGAAATAAGTCTTCCTGGGGAACGGGGATTTATAGGCGAGCCCTTGCTCCTTGTGCTTGGGGTTTTCGGTAGCGGTAAGATTTTGCAACCAGAAGAGAGAGTCACGGGCGCAGAGCGCGTCAAGCTCTTCTTGCTGCCTTGCTTCTGTTGCGGCACGGCTTCCGATTTGCGCGTCGAGCGTGGCTTGGAGTTCCGCTTCAAGAGCTTCAAGGTCTTCAGCTCCCAGCCGTTCCAGCCAGCCGGGCGAGCATTTCTCGAATACGCTCGCGTCGAGCGATGAGGTTAACGTTGCCGTCAAGCTTTACTTTTTGCGGCGCCTTGCCGTCGCGCTTGTCGTAGAGCCAGCGTCTTAGGTCGAGGCTCTTGTCGGGATCGTCGTCGATCAGGCGAAATTTCTGGATCTCGTAGGGTTCGGCTGGTTCCCCGGCCTTGGGTGCCGGCCGGTTCAGCGCTTCGAGGATCTCTGCGGCCGCGTCCTTGGTGTCTTGGGAGTTGCCGTGCCCAAGGTCGATCGGCTGAGCTTTCGCCTTGCGGCCCGCTCCTGAGCGCTTCCCTCCCCGCGGCATCTATATCGGTAGCTCCAAGAAGATGTCTGCCTTGGGCTCGTCGGAGTCGAGCGTCTCGGCTGCAATCAGACGCGGACACCTGAATCTTAGCCAGTAGCCCGCGGCGTTCACTGCATAGGCGGACGGCGAGCGGCCGAGCAAGAACCACGGTTTGATAACAGGCGTTTCCATTCAAGCAATCAAATAATCAAAGCTGGAGGGCGTCGTGGGCGTTTTTTGAGGCATCGTCGTCGGACACTTTTAAATAAGCGCCGGTCGAGGAAATTGATTTGTGTCCGAGATACTGCCTGGTGTTCTCAATTCCTGCTGTATGAATGATTTGCATGGCTATCGAATGCTTGAGCACGTGGGGAAAACGCTTGTGCACGGGAACCTCAGCACGTTCCCCGTACTCTTGCATGAGCTGCCAGAACCTCTGACGCGTGATTTTGAATAGACGGCCGGAATCAACAGGCCGAGCGAGATAATCAGAAACCGCTTGGCGTTCATTCAGAAGTGGGTTTGCGTGCTCGAGCAGCGGTTGCGTGGTCCTTAGCGAGCCCTTCAATCGAGCCACGGTGAGGAACCCGCCGTGAAAGTTTTCTCGCCTCAATTCTAGGAGTTCCGTCACTCTCAGCCCGTGAGCGAAGGAGAGAAGAATCATCACAAAGTCGCGTTCGCGCTTGGCGCGCGCCGCTGCAAGGATGGCTAGAAGTTCCTCTCGGCTGAGGCTTTGAATACCCACGAAACAATCAAACAATTTAACGGTACGAGGAAATGTAAAGTCGCGATCAGGCCAATACTTCTGCGATTTCTCGCCGTATCAGGCGGCATTCCTGACAGCCGCACACTTTACGCTGGTGGCGCCACAGGCCGCGATCGCCAGCCATCGGAATTTCATAGTGGTAGTGCTTCGAGGGATCCGTGGGGGCGGAAAAGGGGAGCGCGTTCCCGGTACCGAGTATTCCATCCCACCAGGCGCGAATCTCGCGCATAGCCTGCCGGGCCTCAATCCTCAGCATCTGGATCAAATGGGAAGCTATGGGACGGGCCTCTAAACGCCTGACCAGCAGCCGCGCCACAGATTTCTTGACGAACGTCCGGGGAACAGATGTGAGAGGCTGGTCCGCCTCAAGTACGCCGACTCGCTTGGCCATTCAGAGTTTAGGGAACACTTCGCCCATCGAGATAAACACCCACTTTGGCGCGGGATGCTGCGCAGGGGGGAAACGGGGTCAGACTACCGGAGAAGGGTAAGCGGGGGGAAGATTACCAAGGATTAGGGCGAGTGGTAGGGCTTTGGGGTTTAAGGATGTTTGTCGACATGGCGGCGCAGGAACTCCGTACATGCGTTGTTGCGCTCTTGCCGTGTCAGAGCTTCCTGCTCCTGCCGGCAGTGCTCAAGCTCCTGCCGGAGTTCATCTACTGTCATGGTTTTCAGGTCCGCGTGATCCCGCAGCGCTAATTCCTTCAGGATTGCCTCTTTCCGCCGCTGCCTAATCATCCACTCTATGCTTGGAGCCGGCCCCATGGTCAGGACTCCTTCTTTCCGCCCCAGCGTGCCTGGGCGGCCTTCCTGGCCAGTTCCTGGCGTTCAGCCTTCGATTTCTTCGCCCGAGCCCGTACAGCCGCTCTAGAGGCCTTCACAGCTATCCTACGGCGCTCCTCGACCGTCAATGCCTTATTGCGGGCAATTCCTCCCATGCGAGCCATCTCGCGAACATCCATGAGTGCATAGTACTACCGTGCAGGCAAGATTCGCAAGAAATATCTTGACAGAGGCATGCTACCTTGCTAGGATGATTGCATGTTGGGCGGAGGCAATATGAACCAGGAACCGAAGGTCATCCCGGTTGAGCTGACTAATGAGACTTTCGAGCGCGCTCCATTGCCGCGCAAAATTAAGGGCCACAAGATGAACGAGAAGGTCACACTGCGTTGTAACGAGTGCGGCAAGAAGCGCAAAGTTTCCCCGAATGGCAATTTCAACGACCGCTGCCCGAAATGCGGCGGCGTCGATTGGGACGTTCTTTAACTCTAACCGGGCAGGCGCCCGTGTTACGAGCACGAACGCCGCCCTAACCACAACGAGGAATGGAGGTCCTCATCATGGCTCACAACAATCTACAGAACTTTCCCCCGCTTTTCGACTTAGGTTTCCGCCAACTGCTCTTTGGCTGCCTGGACCGGGAGATCGTCCGGGTCAATCGCATCATGGACGAACTCACCACCGCGCGCGATGCGAACCGCGTAGCGCAAGACAAGGCGGTGAGCCGTGGCTAACAATTCCCTCTACGAGTACATCCGCCTGCGAGCCGAAATTGCCGAGCTCGAAGTCGAAGCCGAGAAGCACTGCGGCTGCGATCCCGCGAACTTTGAGCGCTGCATCGCCCATGAGCGCTTGCAGGAACTAGAACCGCGGCTCCGCTACCTGCGCGACACCTACGCCGGCGACTGGGCCACGAGACTCGCGCAGTGGGAGGGACACCATGCCAGCTAACGGCGAAGCCATCATCCTGCAACAAGAATCGGCATTCGTGCCGGCTACTCCGGTCGAGCTGCTGCGCTTGGCGGTCGAGCAGAACGCCAACCTCGACCAGATCACCAAACTGATGGATCTCCAGGAGCGCTGGGAGCGCAACGAAGCCCGCAAGGCGTTCGTGGCCGCCATGAACATCTTCAAGGCGGAGCCCACCAAGATCCTGAAGAGTAAACGGGTTAGCTTCGAAACCAAAGCCGGCGGGCAGAAGGATTACAACTACGCTCCGCTGAACGAAGTCTGTGATGCGGTGATCGCCGGACTTTCAAAAGTTGGCATCTCTCACCGCTGGAAGATTGAGCAACAGGGCGAGATTATCCGCGTCATCTGCGTGCTCACCCACGAGCTCGGCTATTCCGAAGAAACTCCGCTCCAGGGACCGCCCGATCCGAGCGGCTCGAAGAATCCCGTCCAGGCGATCGCCTCGACGGTCTCCTACTTGCAGCGCTACACCTTGCTTGCCGCCGTGGGCCTGGCCGCGGCAGACCAGGATACAGATGGACGAGTCGCCACTCAGGCGAGTGGCATCTCGGCGAAGCGAGTCGAGGAGCTGGTTGGGGAAATCGTGCGCGCCGCCGATCTCGTCCAGCTCAAGAAAGTATTCGCCTTCGCCTACCTCGAAGCCGACAAGGCGAAGGACCGCGCGGCCATGACCAGGTACATTGCAGCCAAAGATCAGCGAAAAAAATTTCTCTCCGGGGGTGCGAAATGACCGCATCCCCTCTCATCTTCGACTGCGAGCAGCGCTCAGAGGAATGGGCGCAACTCAGATGTGGGAAAGTAACCGCCTCGCGCATTCAGGATCTACTCGCCAAGCGCAAGGACAAGACCGAAGCGGCCGGCCGCTACAACTACCGCGCCGAGCTGGTGGTTGAAACACTGACCGGCATCCCCTCGGAGCAGTACCAATCGCGCGAGATGCTCTGGGGAATCGAGACCGAACCTTTCGCCCGCGCCGCCTACGAGCTCGCGGAAGATGTCACGGTCAATACCGCGGGCTTTGTCCTTCACCCGGAGATAGAGCGCTTTGGAGCCTCGCCGGATGGCCTGGTCGGCGATGACGGCCTGGTCGAGATCAAGTGCCCGAATACGGCGACACACATCGAGTTTCTGCAAGGTTGCCCCATTCCGCTGGAGTACGGCTCCCAGGTGTTTGCGGTTCTAGCTTGCACGGGGCGGGAGTGGTGCGACTTCGCGAGCTACGATCCGCGATTGCCAGAACACCTGAGACTATTTGTGCGCCGGATCTATCGGGACGAGGGC
>JAFAPG010000354.1 GCA_019247235.1 Acidobacteriota bacterium | reverse complement strand
AAATCGTATGGGGACGTCGTTTTTTACCGGCATCGTCAGCAGCGTGGGTGGATCAATTTTAAAATCGGACAATTTGGCAGGAATGACTCCCGTTATGTGAGCGCTGCCACCCTGCATCTCAACTTTAAGTGGAACTTGACTGTAATTGACGGTTTGACCTGCAAACTGAATTTCCAAATCCGCATGAATCGTCGCCGACGTAGCAGCCGATTCCGGCAGGCGAGTACGTACTGCAACCAGGGGAAATTGAGCTCCTCGCGTCGCTTGCACCATATGCAGATCACGGTTGCTGTCTCCCGAGTCGAATGACTTAACCGGCACCGCAATCAAGAAATCGCATTGTCCCTCATGGCAAACTCCCTTACCTTTTGCCGCGTGACTTGCACCATCGACCTGATGCAGCGGGTGGGAGATGTGATAGGTCAGAGTACTTTGTTGAAGAACCCATTGACTGTCGGCGGCTGCGAAGGTCGAGAGCGCGAGCAGCAAACACGCAATCTGTACCTGAGTGCTCATAGTGCGCCTTAGAATTTAGTAGAAACCGACAACAGAGCAGCGCCGAAGGCTCCCGCGGTCACGATGGCCACGGGTCCGTGGGCCGATGCAATGCCGTGAATTCTTTCACCTTTACTTTTCTGTTCGAAAGCGATGGCGCCAAGGATCGGCGTGACGATCATGCCTGGCCCGTGGATCCAAGCCATAGTCTTATGAAAGTGAATGGGCCCACGAGTCTTGGTTCCAGGCACTCTGGGAGCGCGAATCGCATAATAGGCGGTGATGAAATACAGATCTCCGGTGACCGCACCAAGAGCCAGATGTAAGTCGCGGGAGGCGGAGCTCGTGTTCTTGCCTCCGGCGTTGAGCGAGGTTACAACCGTCGCAATTAAGGGGATGGTTGTTATTAGACCCATCCGTTGATGGATCTTCAGCATGTGCGTGCGTTTGTCTAGTAATGCTTGTTCCTGCGGGTTTCCCTGAGTCTGTTCAGGGGTCAAGCCAAGATCGGAAAGCGTCGGTTCCTTGTTGCTGCTTGAGGGGGCATTGGGCAATTGCTGGTTGGAGTCTGACCCGCCTCGACCGCTAGCTTGCCGAGAAGGCGCTAGCTTCTCGTCGAGAACTGTTTCTACGGAGCTCTCGATGCTCAAGGAGGCTATCTGCACCACGCCGAAGCCGGCAGCTTCAATCTGGAGGTGGTAGATGCCGGAGGCGAGGCCTTCAAATTTGTAGCATCCGTCTGCCCTCGTAGTAGACCTTCGTGCCTCTTGAGTGCTGGTGAGGGTGAGCGTTAACGTGGCATTTGGCACCGGTATATCAGAACCTTCCGTGATTCTTCCCATCATTGTTCCACTTGCAACTGCCTGCGCCGCCAGGGTTGGACTGAGCTGAAGGAGAAGGCAAATCGCAACCAGAGGCAGCCGCGGATCAATCGAGTGACGGAACCCATTGTTAATCATCGTGCACCTCTCGGTATCAGTTAGCGTCAGACCCTTCCTCTGTACACGTTATTCCATCCAAGAACTTTGCACAATCGATTGCCCCAGGCGCGCCAACAGTCTGCTCGGGTACGCGTCTCGAAAACGATGTACTCGTCATTGCCCAACTCCCGCAACTCGCTCATAAAGCGCGCAGCCGTGCAAGGAACGAGTTCAGCGGAAGCGATAGCTTGGATTATTACCATATCTCAGGGGCATGGATCAGGGGCGGTGATGGACAACGCATACAGTTGGTTAAATCTTAGTCGGCGCGGACAGCCGCCGCAGGATTCGCCTGCCTTTATCGTTCAGGAGATCCCGCCTATTTGCCAAAAAGGGTCGCCTTCAAGATTTTTGGGGGGCACGAACCAACCCGATGACGTGCACAGAGGATGGTAATTCAGGTCGTGATGTTGTATATACTAGTGCGCCGGGAAATGAGTTCTCGTTACTACAGGCTCTTCGAATTGGGCTTTTATCTTCTGCTTGTATTCGTAGTAGAATTTCGCCATGCCATTGTTGCTGTCTTCCCCAAGTTACTTTTATTTCTCGCGCTGGTTTTTTTACTCACCTTTGTAGTTGGACGTACCGCTCATTTACTTAAGATTATTGTAATCTGCTGTTTTGCCCCTCGGATTGCTACCTGTGCCGGTGATAAAGCTTGGTTATGGAGCAAGCGTAGGGCGGGGACTTGTTATTGTTTTGAAGACCCCACATTATCCCCGTTGTTCCAACGGCCACCACCAATCTCCTAGCCACCCCTTGATCGATCCGTCTTAAGTACACCGGTTAGAACAGCAGGTGTTGTTGCCTGCACCAGGAGATTGGTCTATATGAACGACTCTACATGCTCCAGTTTCGCGCCCAGCGCCGAAGCGCCTGAACAGCAGTACGTGTTCAGGCTGGCGCACATACGTAAACAATTAGTAGAGATCCGGGCTCTTCACCACCGGCTTTGGACGTTGTTCACTTTAGGGATTACGCTGCTCGCCGTTGCTGCAATTGTGGTGCTCAGGTTCCAAACGTCGTACTTATCGCTTCTGGCAGGAGTTGCGGTAGTGTTGCCGATCTTTCGGCTTCTAAAGAAGAATGCCGGTCGTCACGGCCATATTCAAAGGTTGGAGATCTTCTACGAGGGCCGGTTAGCGCGATTGCGAGACCAATGGCAAGGTCGAGGAGTCGGGGGTGAAAAGTTCGTTCCCCAGAACCATCCCTATGCCCGCGATCTGGACTTGTTCGGAGCGGGATCACTCTTCGAGCTGTTGTGTACTGCGCGAACTGGACTCGGGCGGAGGGCATTAGCCGATTGGCTACTGGTGCCCGCAACAGCGAATGACATCGCACATCGGCAGCAGGCGGTTGCCGAGCTGGGCAACCGTATTGATCTTCAGGAAAGCTGGGCTGCAGTCGAAGGCATAGGCCTGAGTGCGGTGGACGCCGGAAGCACGCCAGAATGGATGAACGAACCTCCAGCTGAGTTCCCCCGGTACGCTCCGCTAGTTGCTGTTACCCTTCCAATTCTCGCATTGCTCACGCTGGGTTTATATTTGCGGGGCTTCATTGGCTGGGTTCCAATAGCGATTATCGCCGGCGCTGAGCTCCTATTTGCAGCTTGTCATCTGAGCAAGACCAGGCACGTGGCGCAAGAGATCACGTTGCCCTCTTTTGAACTTTCTACCATTGCACCATTACTGAGTGAGATCGAGAGGGCACAATTTCACTCTCAATTGCTCAATTTACTCAAAGCACGGCTCAGGTGCGGCTCTGGTGATGCGTCAAAGCGCATCCGGACCCTAAGTATCTGGGCTTACCTACTGGATTTGCGCCGAATGGAATACTTTGCCTTACCCTCGTCAACCATTCTGTGGGGCACAAATTTCGCAATCTTGATCGAACGCTGGCGGCAGCGGCATCGAGTCGCGGCATCGGAATGGTTGAAGTGCCTAGGAGAGTTTGAGGCCCTACTCTGTCTTGCCCGCCATTATCATGAAAACCCCGATCACAGCTTCCCCACCCTAACAACCGCAAGTCGCTCAATATTCCGCGCGGACTCGATCGGACATCCTTTGCTTGATAGCCGGAGCTGCATCCGGTGCAATGTGAGCCTTGAGGCGAGTGGGAGGCAGTTGCTTATCGTGAGCGGCTCGAACATGTCTGGCAAAAGCACATTACTGCGTTCAATCGGCGTCAATTTTGTACTAGCGATGGCGGGTGCACCGGTACGAGCGGCTCATTTAGAAATTTCACCAATGCAGCTAGGCTGCTCGATTGGGATAGGTGACTCTTTCGCGGATGGAAAATCACGCTTCCAGGCCGAGGTCGAGCGGCTTAAATTCATCCTGGCCTTAGCACGTGGCGTGAGCACTTTATTCTTACTCGATGAATTATTGACCGGTACCAATTCCGCGGATCGCCAGATAGGAGCGAAAGCCATTCTTGAGCAGCTAATGGGGGCAGGCGCCGTCGGTTTGGTCACAACCCATGACTTGGCATTAGCTGATGTCGCTACAATGATTCCGAAAAGGGCGAGCAATGTCCATTTCGAGGAGCACTATCGCAATGGCGCAATGCACTTTGACTATGTGTTGCGCCCCGGCGAGCTGAACCGCACGAATGCTCGGAATATCATGGCGGTCCTCGGCTTATTATCCATTTGATCGGGGTGCCATTATCGGGGGTGCCATTACCTGTGTCTTTACCGACGTGCGTCGCGGGCAAAATCTGCTGAGTAGAATCGAGAGCCTGGCGCTAGGTTAGCCGCGGCCCTGCTTCTGTAGATTATCTTCGTTCCATCCTGTTGTGAAGGCCAGCAAGGTGGCCCTGGAAAATGGGACGGCGCTCGGCGACGTACCAGAATAACCTACCCAATCGGGTGGAAGAAAACCACCCGCTTTAGGGAAGAGCATCGCCCGGCCTGTGCACTACTGTGGCTAAACGTCAGACGGTATGCCGTGATTTTAAAATGCAAAGCGATCCGAATTTCAGCAGGCACACTCTCTTCC
>JAFAPG010000352.1 GCA_019247235.1 Acidobacteriota bacterium | reverse complement strand
GCATTTGCGTTCAACAGAAGCTCTTTCAGAAAGATGGGGACTATCGACTGGCCAAGTATTCCGACATTCAACTGAAGAGCAAGATTCCCGACAATCTCTTCAAACTGAAATCGTCCGGGGCAGCGACAGTGGTAAGCCATTGAAAGGTAACCTGTTACTCTGGTTCAAGCGGCAAATTTCCTAGCTGCAGAAAGCCGAGCCCGAGGGTATACTCGAAAAGCACCAGCGAGAAGAATCAGAAAAATCGGTCTATCCCCATTTCTGTTCGGAGAATCATGGCCAAGGTTTTTACCATCCCTGTACCCCCTGATCTGCGCAAGAGATCCCGCGCACGCACCAGCGATCCTCGTTATGTGGATGGGCAGCGAGTTCTGGTCGAGGCGATGCGATATCTTGCGCAAAGCGATCCCATCGCCAATCGCCACGCCATTGAATTGCTCTCCGAACACGTGCGTACTCGATTTCGTATGTCGGACTCTCCTCTGGGCTAGTCTTGCGGCAGGCGAGCACTTGAGCTGGTCCTCACTAGACCAAAGCCAGCGAGTACGATCACGACCGGGTACATTTCCAGCGTGTATCGCGGTTCAGGATTCTCCAGGCTGCCTAAGAAGGCGGAGCGCAAGATCACGAAGAGCAGCAGAAGTCCCAGGCCCGGCCGCCGTTCGGCGCGCCACCTCACGGCCCCCACTATGGCAAAAAATACGTAAACCAAGTTGATGGCGCCGAGCGAGACGGCCAGCGCCGACCAGCGGGGTTCGTCATCAAATTTCCACCATCGGGTGTCACATGGCAGCATCTCGGTACGTGGTCTAAGCCACATGTCCAAGGTTCGCAACAGGGGGAGAACGGCATAATAGCGAAACCAGCTGGTAGCAATGCGTTCATCGGCCAAGCGTTGAAAACGGTCATCGAGAGGCCGCGAGATGTGGAGGAGGCGGTTGTAATCCTCAATTAGCAGCCGAGTCAGGGTTTGCTGGCGAGCATTGTCAAAGGCGCGTGGGGGAAGCTTTTGATAGTCGATAGGGCTGCCAGGAACGGCCCAATAGATCTCTTCGACCGAGGCGTAGTCGACGATCCAGGTTTTCACCCAGCGATTGAAGCCCATAGGCACAAATTCGTTTTCCTCGTTGGCATATCGCGGGGCAAGCGGCTGAAAGCGATGGAAGACCCGCCAGTTGCGCACCGTCCAGGGAAGGAGACAAAGGAGACAAATGCCCGTCACCAGCAACGCGGCCTGGAGAAGCCTTTGACGAGCAATTCCTTGGCCCAGTCTAGCCGGAGACGCGATCGCCGCCGCGAGGTATGCAGTCATTGCGATTAGCAGAAGCATGCCATCGGGTCTGAGCAGTATGCTTGCGGCGCAACCGAGACCCGAGGCCCCCCAATCGCCGAGCGATCGGCTTCGCATCGCGCGAGAAGCAAAATTCAGGGCGAGAGCCGTTGTAAACACCTCTAACGTCTCGGTGAGAGCCGCGGCCGAGTAATTGGCCAGGAAAGGACAGAGGCCGGCCAGCAAAAAGCTTGTCTTTGCCCACCGCGGGCCTAATTCACGTCGGGCCAAATCAGCGCACGAGAAACAAGTGCCGAGATCGACTAGGATCTGCACGATCAGGGCAGCACGATAATGGTCTAAGCCGAAGGTAGCGAAGATAGAGGCAAGGAAGGCGGGATAGCCAGGCAGGCGAATGTAGGTGGCCGAGATTTCTTCCGCTCCACTGAGCCCATAGATGCCGTCGACGAGCCAGTTCTTGGCAATATCGCCATAGACGAAGGAATCGGTTACCACCGCCTCAAACCGGCACAGGAAAAGCATGCGAAGGGCCAGGGCCAGGGCGGAGGCGAGGAGAAAGAATCGTAGCTGACGAGCCACCAGTTCTCGCACCTTGGGAATATAGCTTGTTTACTCGAATTCCTGACACTTAGGAGCCATGCTCGAGCGTTCCATGCATCTAAGTATGTAACTGGACTTCCGAGACAACCCTCTTCTTTGTTTGACCCCCCTCCTTGGTCCCGCTAGGATGTTTTTGGTCTAAGTGGCATGACGCAGCCGGTTTTCTACGATCCGCGACGCTCCCGCTGGAAACGCCTGCGCAGATTGCTCGACATTGTGGGCGTGCTGCTGAGCGCGGTGATTATTGTCTTTGTCTATACCGCGCTTCGTAGTGAGCCTGTGCCCAAGCCGTTTTTGCAATTCCAGAAGCTTCCCTATCACGCTCTGAAAGAAAGTGAAAAGGAGAAGGGAAGATTGCGCCATAAACAACTGCTACGGCGCACCCACCGCCGCACCCGCATTGCCCCTTCCCAGGTGGAACTCAACAGTGACGAGGGCATTCGGGCGGCCTTCTTCGTTCCCTGGGATTCGGCCAGCTTTTCCTCCCTACGCGAATACGCACGCCAGATCGACCTGCTCTATCCGGAGTGGCTGCACATGCTAAACCTGGAGGGCCACCTTCAGGGCGTAGACGAACAGGTTACCGATCCGGTGAAGAAGTTCTTTCCCGTCATACAAAACGGCGTAGTTCATTCGGTCGATGACAAGGTCATGCCTTTCCTGAAGACGGAAGAGACTGGCATGGAAGTTTTTCCTCTGGTCAACAACTTCGATGGGACCAATTGGATCGATATCTCCAAGTTTCTGCGCAACGGCCAGGCGCGCGCCGAATTCCGCCAGGAAGTTTTGATCTTTCTAGCCAGCGAGAAATTCGGCGGATTAATGGTTGACTTTGAAGACTTTCCTGCCAAAGCCCAACATGCTTTTGTCGATCTTCTCACCGAGTTATCCGGCGACCTGCACGCCCAGGGTATGAAGCTCTACGTGAGCTTACCGGCCCGCAGTTCCGACTATGATTACCGCTCGATTGGCAAAGTGGTGGACGGGGTAGTGCTTATGAATTACGACGAGCACTACGCCGGCTCCGGAGGCACAGCCGGACCGGTCGCTTCCCAGGATTGGTTTACGGAAAATCTAAACCAAGCGAAGAAACAGATTGCGCTCGACAAGCTGATTTGTGCCGTGGCTAACTACGGTTACGACTGGGTCGAGCGGCCGCGACGAGGAAAGCTTCCTTCCGGGGAGAGAGATACCAACATTACCGTCCAGCAGGCATGGTTGGCGGCGCGCGACTCTGAGGCCGATGTGGAGTTCGATGGCGACAGCCTCAATCCCCACATCCAGTATCTCGACGAGCACGACCTCGAGCACAATATCTGGTTTCTCGATGGGGTAACGGCTCTCAACCAGATGCGTGCGGCCCGGCAGCTCGGAGTTCGCACCTTCGCCTTATGGCGGCTGGGTTCAGAAGACCGCTCGTTGTGGAAGATCTGGGATTTTCCACTCGATCTGACGGCTCCCTCCCGGCTGAGCGAGGTACCACCCGGCCAAGACGTGGATATGGAAGGTGACGGGGAGGTACTGAATCTAGAAGCTACGCCCGAGACGGGAAAACGGCAGATCACCCTCGATCCCTCCACACAGCTGATAAGCCAAGAGTCCATGGACTCGCTGCCCGAACCTTATCGCGTCGGACGATATGGAGCCAGTCGGAACCAGGTGGCAATCACCTT
>JAFAPG010000350.1 GCA_019247235.1 Acidobacteriota bacterium | reverse complement strand
AAAGCGGATGCTGTTGATGAGCACGAACTCGCCGACTGCCGGACGTCCAGGAAACAGGGTCTTGAGCAGCTCGTTACCGAGCACAATTACGTTTCGTCTCTCGAGGCCGTCCATTTCGTTCAGCCAGCGACCCTCTTTGAGGGGAAGGTAACTAATCTCATTCAGCTGTGGTTCGGTGCCCAGTATTTCACCGCCGGCATTGGCGTATTCACTTACCTCATGCAGATCACCACGGGCGATAACCGGGGCGGCGTTGCGCATGTGCGGCGCCCGCCGAATATCGAGGTAGTCCTGATAGGTGAGTAGATAGGAGCGCGCGGAGTTCATGTTGCCCTTGACCGCCGGAGCCCGACCGGGAAAGATGAACATGATATCGCGGCCAAACTCGGCCATCTCGCGTTTGTTGCCGGAGCGGAAGCCCTCGCCGACGCCAACGAGTAGCAACAACGACCCCACTCCCCAGGCGATTCCGAACATGGTGAGAAACGATCGTAGTTTGTGCGCCCACAGGTTGCGAAAAATTTGCGCGAAGGTGTCCCGCAGCGTACCTACCAGGGACGTGTCAAGCACGTCAGGCGTGACCGAGGTTATATTTGCTCTCATTGCCTTCGCTCTAGGGTAGTACGGTCGAAGAACGTGGTAAGTTCCTTCATCGAAGACCGTTCAGGACCGGCTCGATCATTTCTCGAATGCCAGCCCTGTGCACGAAATCAATGAGTACCTCCGCCGCTTACGATATTAGACACTATTGCGAGCATCGGAGATAGCTGGGCTAGCTCTGGGGAGCAGAAAAAAAAGTGACTGTGCCCCGCCAGGCTTGAGCAAGCGAAAACTCCCTGTTAGCGGGAGGCCTGAATTCGGTCAGAAATCTTATCGTATTCTGCTTTTGACAGGATGTGTCGCGTGATCAGCTCGCTTGCGTCCCGGTAAGGGCGATCCCGGATGATACGATCCGCTTCGGGCGCCGTGAGCCCGGGTAGGGTCAATAACTGCTCTTTGCTTGCCGAGTTCAAATCGAGCGGTTTGTCGCGGTTCCACCCTTCGCGTATTCCGGCCGCCACTGCCTTGGCATCGCGCTTGATCTCGGCCGTGGTTTCGGCGGTTTTCTCCTTCAAATCCTGCGGATTCTGCCGTGGCGTGCAGCCCCAAAGCCCGAGCAACAAGATGACCGAAGCCAGCTGGTGAAACCTGATCTGAGCGAGCACGATGAGTCCCTCCACTGCCTTGGATGTATGGCGGGCGGCTTACGTGACCCGGGCGCCGGGAACGAACATGCGCGCTTCAAGAAATACCCGGCCTCGGGCGGTGCCCAGGTATTCGCCTATTGCTGAGCGGAACCGTTGGTCACACAACCCGGGTGGCCTAAAGACCCGCCTCTGGGGAGTTTCTCTGGCGAGCACTGTGCTATATTCTTGCGCGTCTTGAGTGGGTCTCGGGCCGCTCGTCATCTGAGGAGGATTTTGATGCCATTGCCCCCATGGTCGAGGAGTTTGACGTTTTCTGGTATGGTGCTAGCCGCTTTCTGCTTGTCTAGCTGGTCCCCGACTGCTCACAGCCAATCCCGATCTGCGGCATCTGGCCAGAGCGCTTCCTGTGCCAATGACGACAGCGGTTTGAGCTTGCCGCTCGGCTTTTGTGCGAGCGTATTTGCCGACAATGTTGGTCACGCCCGTCACGTGGTGGTTGCGCCGAGCGGCGTGGTCTACGTGAACACCTGGTCGGGGAAGTATTACGGCAACCGACCCGCGCCCGCGGGTGGATTTCTGGTGGCTCTAGAAGACAAGAGCCATACGGGAAGGGCTGAGAAGATCGAACGTTTCGGTGAAACCGCCGCTACTGGCGGCGCCGGGGGCACCGGCATCGGCATCTATCGGGGTTGGCTTTACGCCGAGATCAACGATCGCATCGTGCGCTATTCTCTGCCGACGGGGTCTCTGGTACCGCAGGAGCCGCCCGAGACCATCGTTTCCGGCTTGCCGCTCGGCGGTGACCATCCCATGCATCCATTCCTCATCGACGCGAAAGGAGCTATGTATGTGGATGTAGCCAGTGCGACAAACGCCTGCCAGGTACAAAATCGCAGCTTAAAGTCGCCTGGCGAGAACCCCTGCACCGAACTTGAAACCCGTGGCGGTATCTGGCGCTATGACGCGAACAAAACCAATCAAAGCTTTTCACCCGCTGAGCGATTCGCCACCGGTATACGGAACGGTGAAGGTTTTGCCACCGATAGCGATGGACGGTTGTTCGTGACCCAACATGGACGCGACCAATTGCATTCCAACTGGCCTGATTTTTACCGGCCGGAACAAGAAGCCACCCTGCCGGCAGAAGAGTTGCTACTGCTGAGCTCGGGCGGAGACTATGGCTGGCCGGAGT
>JAFAPG010000341.1 GCA_019247235.1 Acidobacteriota bacterium | reverse complement strand
TGGCTGAAGCATCCATGGCGGGCCGATTATTGCTTGCGTGCTTACGGAAAAGGCGGTCGCGTGGCATCCAGAAGGGTCGCCAAAACCCGCGTCAGACGCCAGTTTTGGCCTGAAAAACTTTGCACTGTTAGTTAAAAAGATGTGAAGCATTCCACCAAAGTGCCCTTGACTTTCCACACCCCGGATTGTTAAATCCATTACACAACGTCTTTCGTCGGACTAGCTCCCCCCGAGTCCGTTTTGCAGGTAAATATCACGTATCCTGGCTCGCACTTCGATTCTTGGGTTCGCTTGCCAAGAGCGTGTGACCAAGTTTTTGGTCATGCACTGCAGATCCGATCTGCGGGAGGAGATATGCTGAGCAAGCAGCCAGCCCCACTGAATATCCGAGTTTTCGTAGCCGACAACAGTTTTATCCACACGGAATTACTCATCCAGGCGCTCGGCAAAGATCGGCGCATTCGTGTGGTCGACGGCAGCGCCAATGGTTCGGGAGTACTAAAAGGCGTGCTCCACTCGAATCCAGACGTTTTGCTCATCAGCGAAAATCTGGATCAAAGCCCGGGTGGGGGGCTGGAGGTGCTCAGTCAAGTCCGCAGCCAACGTCCGGACTTGAAAGCTATCGTATTACTTGATTCTTCGGCGCACGAAAATGTAGTTCAGGCGTTTCGTTCCGGTGCGCGGGGTGTGTTTTGTCGCAATCAGCCGGTGAAGACGCTCTGTAAATGCATCACCGTTGTCAACGACGGACAGATCTGGGCCAACACGCGGGAACTTGATTTTTTGCTGGAAGCGCTGACGGTCACGCCTGCTCTTTCCCGAAGCTGTGCTCAGGGGTTGAGTGGCCTCTCCGAACGTGAGCGTGATGTAGTCCGCTGTCTGGCGCAAGGGCTGGGTAATCGAGACATTTCCGTGCGGCTGGGGATTAGCCAGCACACGGTAAAGAATTACATGTTTCGCATCTTCGAGAAACTGGGAGTCTCTAGCCGTGTGGAACTGCTATTTTTTGTCTTGAGTCGGAATGTTGAAGCCCAGGATTTACTGCATGAGCCGGTCAAAGAATTGCGCAACCACTCCGCGCCCAAATCGGCAGTTCCGCAGAATGCCAGTGGGGTAAAGGCGAATAAAAGGGTGCATAGCTCCGTTTTGCGGTCCGACAGCTCTGAAGTTACCAACAGTTCCGCGCAGATGATAGCTGGACACGGTCCGGCATAGCAGCGGGCAACATTTTAGGAATACCGAGAGTGCGGTTGCCGCAAGCGATGCTCTTGAAGCAAGCGAAACTCAACCGCTGACTCAGCCCGGTCGATAGAACGCCGCTCACTGGCATCACTGGTTGTAGAAACCTTCTCGATCCGCCAGTACGGCCAACTCGAGGCGGCTGGAAACCCCAAGCTTCCCGTAAATATTGCTGAGATGGCGTTTCACCGTCTCCTCGCTGATACGGAGCTTGGCGGCAATCTCGCGATTGCTGTTGCCGGCCTTGATGGCTGAGACAATGTCCAGCTCACGCGAAGTAAGACCGGCGCTTTGCCGAAAACGCGAGTTGCGCGCCCAGCTGGCCAGTGACTCGCCTGCCACCCAAAATTGTCCCTCGCGTACCGCACGGATCCCTTGCAGTAGCATATCGGGCGGGGAAGCCTTGAGGACGATACCCCGCACTCCGAGTTCAACCGCTGCGGTAAAGGCAAGCGGGGGGATTGCGGCGGTGAGGAGGACCGTGCGTACGGCCGGTGCTCGCCGCGCGAGTTCGCGTAGCACCTCAATCCCGGAGAGCTGCGGCATAGCAAGGTCGAGTAGAAGAACATCAGGGCCTAACTCAATGCTGCGGGCAAGCGCTTCTCTGCCGTCGGAGGCTTCTGCGATTACGCGAAAGTCGTGTTCGGTGGCGAGCAAGCGCCGCAGACCGTCCCGTAGAATCGCATGATCGTCAGCGATGATGATTCGGATGGGACCGGTATTCATGGCCTCAGGCGATGCTGGCGCGCGGGATGCCGGGAATTCGGATTTCGAGACGCGCGCCTTGGCCACTTCTTGAAATGATGGTGAGCTCTCCTTCGATCGCCCGTACTCGCTGCTTAATCACCTGGGGGCCGCGCCGATTCTCTTCTCGTTCGATGTGGCTAAAGCGCCCGTTAAACTCAAACCCCTGACCATCATCTTCGATCACCAGCATCCAGCCGCGAGCATCATGTCCCAAGCGGACCAACACGTTTTGCGCTCCGCTGTGGCGACGTACATTCGCCAATGCCTCACGCACAATACCGGCAATCTCCCTACAAGTAGCCGGAGCAAGATCCACTTGGGAAGCATCGGACATGAATTGCGCCGCAATACCGGTGTCCTCGCGATAGCGAGAAACCATACCAGAAAGAAATTCCAGCAGGTGTCGAGGCTCAAAATCCAAAGGAGCGAGCTCATGGATTAAATGGCGCACGCTGGTGGCTTCGTTCTGAACCAATTGCTGCAAATCGAACAATTCTCGATCTCGTTCCGCTGGCGTGAGAGTAGTTCGAGTGCGCAAAGCATAGAGACGGAAGGCCACCGCTTGCAGCCCCTGCACGGTTCCGTCGTGCAATTCCCGTGACAGCCGGCCGCGCTCAGCCGCGATCGCTCGCGATCGCAAGCGGCGCAGCAAATAGACGTTATAGACCGCGGGAGCGACCGCGTTTAAGAGATCAAGAAGAAAGCGCAATTGCGCCTTGGAGCCACCGCCCAGACGTGGGTCAAATAGAAGAAGACCAGCGGAAATATCGGAAGCAACGGAGATATTGCAACCAATTAAACTCCCGAAGGGGTGCTCTTCGACAAAACTGGAAGGTAGATAGCAGGGCTGTTGCACCTTGCCGCCATCGCTGTCCCAGGCAACCGAGCTGATGCTACTGCGGTCGCGCCAAACCGCCCCCGCAATGCCTTGGCCCAGAGCTGACAGGTACGCTTCTTGTTCTTCATTCTCTAGGTTCTGCCAGCTAAAAACAACATTGCCCGGTCCAACGGTATCGCTGCGCCATAAGGTTACTTGGCCACTATCTCGTTCCCCAGTGATCAGGATAAGTTTTGTGGCTGAAAATAGGTTCAAGATCTGGTGGATCACTTTTTCCAGACTGACTTTAACTCCCGCCTCCATGCGCACCAGGTTTGAGATACGGGAAATTGCCGCTGCCTCTTGCGCGGAGCGCCGTTCCCACTCCACCACATAGCCAATCAAGAAGGCAAAGCTGACAGCAAAGCTAGATCGAAGCGCGAAATTTCGCAAAACTGGATCGCCAAACATGGTGGCCAGTGGAGTTGTGCTGCGCGCGATTGAGTCGGCCGCCATGCCCGCGATCACAGCCATCGTGGTCAGCACGGTTTCCTGCATGCCCCAGCGAAACGCCGCTCCGAGTACGGCAAAAAGAAAATATAAGAAGAATGGACTGCTCACTCCGCTGCCAAATAAGGCAATGACGGCTGGCCAAATAACGTCGACCATATGGAAGATGAGGTGAAAACGAGTGGGTACACTCTTGGTGAGTTCGACGGCCAGCAGTACCCCTGAAGCGTAAATAACGTAGGCGAGAATCAAACGGTAGGCAAGTCGGAGGGGATAAACTTCTGCCGGATTGAGCTCTAACTGCAGCAGCGAGCTTGCCGCTAACAGCACCCGTACTAAGGCCAGCACACGTTCCACGTTGATGCGTGCGCCGTAGTGAACGGCGGTATCCAGCCTGGGACTTACAAGATCTAAGATCGAGGGAGTCGCCCGCATGCGGGCCGATTATAGAGGCGGACTACAAACCTAGTTCTACAACCAAAGTTGTAGCTCGCTCCCACTTTTGAGCCATTGACGCTCATGTGGCTTCCGAAATAACGTTCAATTTCGCCGCTCAGGCGAGGTTAGAAAAGAGTAGCGCGTAGGGCATACGCTCCGTGGCGCCGCTCCTTCGTCAAATGGGCTGACCTTTATTGGTCAGCCCATTTTTTATTTACGCAAGCCGTGATCTAAAGTTTCTCGGTTCAGGCCGCACGTGGTCCCGCACCCCTTCTCCGGTCCGAGGCACGCGGACTCTGTCGCACTCGCGCGGCAGCCTTCTTTTGCCCGGCCGAACTTCGGCTGCTCACCGAGGGAGCTGACTTTCGCTTGAAAGAGGCAGGCTTGGCGCGAGCGGCGCGAGCGCGAGAAGTGGATGATTTCCCAGCGCTCACAACCGGCGCACGGGACGCAGGCTTTCGTGAGCTGGCTGGTCGGCATGCTGAGGCGACGCGAGTATGAGAGGCGAGCCGCCGTTTGTCGATGACAAATTCCTCTTCCACCTCAGATTCTTCTTCGTCGAAGTCGAGATCAGACGCAAACTCCTGGATTGCCGTGCGCTTCTCATTCGGATCCGAGCTTCGAGATGGCCACGGGCGAACAGACTCCCGGCGGCGTTCGCTCACCCTGGCGGTCTCGCGACTTACAAGCTTATTGAAGTTGCTTTTCTGTCCGCGCGCTGTCTGATCTTCGATGAGCAGAGCAAGGTTACGCGCGTCAAATTGGTTAAACCAATGGTCCCAACTGATCTGTTCCAATGATTCTTCGCCGCTATAGGCCGGGAATTCAAGACGGATCATTCCCACGTCTTCGCTCTCCTCGGTGCCCTTCACGCAGGCTGGCCTGACATTGCGTGGTTCCGCCCATTGGCGGACGCGATCGTGATCGGTCAGTGGTGTGGGTGATCCTCGAGTACGTGCCATAGTTCTACTCCTTGGAAAACTCCGTTCGGCTGGATGCGACCCCGCGATGATGAGGTTGGTATAAATGGCGCGGCATGGAGGAGTGCTATGCTGGATTGGTCACCTGCTGAACGTGCGGTGATTCCCCGCCCAGCCATTCCGGGTGCTTTGCCGTGGCGTCAAAGTGCTGAGACGTCTTGAACAGCTCGTACTGTCCCTCACTGCCAGCTTGCCTGGTTTTGGCCAGCAAAGCTTCTACTGCAGCTCGACTCATCGGTGCAAAGCTCTTGGCTGCGTCGATCGCTTGATCCAGAATTGAAGCCTTATTGATTCCCGTGATCACCACCGATGTGGGAAGATTCATAGCATAGTGTAAGCACTCAACTGGGGTGACCAGCCCGCTTTTCAAGATGACGCCGCCGCCCATCGATTTCATTCCCAGAATGCCGATTTGCCGGTCGACCAACTCAGGAACCACCAAATGAGCAAAGCTGCGAAAATGGGCATCCATGACATTTAGAGGCATTTGCACAGTGTCAAAGTGAAAGCCACGTTTTTGTGCCACTTCCAACATATAGAGATGAACATGTGGATCCTTGTGGCCGGTAAATCCAATGTAGCGGACCTTTCCCGCCCGGCGCGCCTCGATGAGCGCTTCCTGCGCACCACCTTCGGCAAAGATGCGGTCCGGATCCTCATAACGAATCACCTCGTGGTGCTGTAGTAGGTCCAGGTGGTCGGTCTGGAGTCGTGCGAGCGACTCGTCTAGTTGTCTTGTCGCCTCTTGTTTTGTACGTCCATCCAACTTGGTCATGAGGAATACTTTTTGTCGGTAGCCGTCCTTGAGAGCCTTGCCCATGCGAATTTCGCTGTCACCGTTGTTGTAATCCCAGGAATTGTCCAAGAAATTGCCCCCCCGATCGATGGCAGCACGCACCAGCTGAATGCCGTCAGCTTCGCTCAGCCCTCGCCCGATATGCGCGCCCCCCAGGCCGATGACCGAGACCTTCTCGCCAGTTCGGCCGAGAGTACGGTACGGGATCCCCTGGTTGGAAGCCACCGTTGGGGGAACATCAAGGGGCAAGGCGCCCAACACGCCCGCCACTGTGAGTCCTTGCAGGAACTGTCTCCGCTCCATCGAACACCTCCCGCTCAGCGAAAAAGCGTAGTGACAGATATCGGAGTCTTGCGGGCTCGCCAACTCCATCCGGTAGATTCTGTAGGGGATACAGGATCGCGGGTACAAATCTCCTAAGTCGCTGTGGATAAGGTGTTCAAGCTGTGGAAGCTCGCCGGACCTTTATTGCGAAGCCAGCACCAAAGCCCCATGGCCGGCACGCAAGTCTCGCCCATAGGAGAGGACCAAGCCGAAGCCGAAGGCATTGACTTTGGCCTCAAGACCTACATCCCAGAGCCAGCGATGTTGAGGCAGGCTAGTTAGGGGATCGCTGACTTTTCCGGTATCTACGAAGGGGCCGACTTTCACCTGGGCAAGCGACCAGGGCCGAAAGTTGCGGGTCGCGTCCCAGTTCGAGACAAGATAGTTTCTTCCAAACGGCGAACTCCCCTTCTTGCCATCTCGCGTCGCGATGTGGGCTTTGAGGCGGAGGTCGGTATCACCGAGCACGCCAAGGGTAAAGAGTTCACTAAAGGGTGGATCACCGAAGGTTCTACCCACCTTGAGGACATGCTCCACCTCATATTTTTCGGCTGCAGAGGATAACCAATGAAAGTTCAGTAAAGTCGTTAGTTGGGCGAAGTCGCGGCCTGGATTCGACCATAGCCGCGCCACCGCGAATGAAGCTGCCGAAGCGATATTGAAATGCCTTTCAGGCGCTCGCAACAGCTCAGAGCCGAGGCTGACGGTTTGTTTCAGTTGTACACCCGAGCTCAAAAGTGTCGAGGTAAGCAGGTTACCAGGCAAAACATTGTGATAGCTGGAGTGAGCGATCTCGGTCGTCGTCGACCACTTCCAGCGCCAGCTCAAGACATCATCGAATTCCGCTAAGGCAGCTTCGCGCTTTAGGTTGAGCGCGGCCAACAGGGGTGAGGGACCAGAGAACGAGTTGCGAATTGCCCAGTTTTCGTTGCGGAGGTCGGTACCGAGGCGGAGATGCCACTGGGGTGTGTGCGCGAGCGGGAGATCGAGCTGCCCGCGAATCCGACGTTTTTCTTCATCCCAGCGGAAGGAGCTACGAATATTTATGGCGCCGCGGCCAAGATTGTAATAATGAAAATTCAGCGTCTGGCCCGGCGTTTCTCCGAAAATAACTAAGAGGCACTGCCAGCTTCGCTCGGCGCAACCGTGGCGTTCGCGGTTCACCAACTGAAGCACAAAATTGCCTTGCGAGCGGGCTCTGAGATCATAGCGCAACGCGGAAAACACACCGAGTTGATCGATGCGGGCTTCGCTGGTCCACAGATCTCCTAGCCTCAGCGTAGTGGCCGGAGAAAACGCCAAGGCGCGGTCGAGCAAAATAGGGTTGATCTGGGGACGCGGATCGAGGACGATCGATTCGATATGGGGCTTATCTATGCGGTTCCAGAGTGCCAATGCCGCCTCGAGGTTGCCTTCGAGGTACAAGACCGTGGCCAAAAAGTCGACAATGTAGTCGTCGCGGGGCACAATCCGCTGGGCTCGCTCAATCCAGGCCCGAGCTATCGGATAATTGCCCTGCTTGAAGGCTACCCCGGCTAGTTCGACAAGGAAACGGGTATCATGAGGGCTGAGGCGATGCCCATCCTGGAGCGCGGCTTCAGCTTCCCTAAAGCGCCCCAGGCGAGCCAGCGCAACGCCATACGCGAAAGCCACATCCGGGGACGGAGCTAGATGAGGGGCCAGCGCAATGATCTCCTGCCAGCGCTCCTCGACGACCAGCTGTTCGAGCTTCGTATGCTGGTCGAACACGCCCGCTTGCCGAGCTTGACTGACCAAGGCAGCAGGACAAAACAGAATCCCGCTCAGAACTACACTAATTAGCGGGCACCAGACTGGGGCACCGCGAGAAGCGTCCAATTGCCTGCAGCTTGCCATTCACGTTCAAAATCCCGCAGCCCTACTTTCAGAAGCTTGCGTTGCGCGGGATCATTCACCAATATCACATCCTGCTGTGGCTCGATGCCGGCAATCACCAGGTAGTGCAATGGCCCGTTTCGATCCATTTGTAGAGCCACCATCAAGGGGCGGCCATGGGCCAGATGATGCGCAAGCAGGGCCCGGTCCCCTTGAAAGATGTAGGTACGAAACCCGTGCTGATCAAAGTAGTCACGCACGAGTGAAGCCCGGATGCCGTGTTCTTGGG
>JAFAPG010000358.1 GCA_019247235.1 Acidobacteriota bacterium | reverse complement strand
CATAGTAGCCCGTCTCGCAAGAGGCTTTGGGAAAAGGAGCGCCGAGAGGCCTCACGCCCCGAACGTTGAGACCACTCCCAGATTCGGCTTGGCTGCGAATTGCGAGCAGCCGCCGTTCGCGTTCCTCACGATCGCTATCTTGGGTCGCGTCTTTTTTTGCTTGCTTGTTCATTGGCTGTGCTTTGGCCCATCGGCCAGGAATGCAAGGAGCGTTCCGCCAATAAGCAAGCCGCCCGCTACCAACGCCGATGTCCATCCCTTCTTTTGATAGATCGTCGGCACCTGTGGGTTGGGAGGCAAATTATAACGACGCGAGTCGCCACGCAAAATGAACATGGCGTGGGTGCCTTCGACGCTGGTATGAGTTGAGTCGTATAAAGAGGCGTCGCGAATGCCGCGCCCCTCAAGTCGGCGTAAACGTTCCTCGGCTTCTGCCCTCAGCTGGTTGATTTCACCGAATTTGATGGACTCCGTGGGACAGGCCTTGGCACACGCCGGCTCGAGACCGACCTTCTGCCGGTCATAACAGAAGGTGCATTTGAAGGCACGGCCATCGTCCACGTTCTTTGCAATGACGCCAAAGGGGCAGGAGACGACGCAATATGCGCATCCATTGCAAACGTCAGGCTGGACAAAGACTCCGCCGAATTCGGTGCGCACAATAGCGCCCGTCGGGCAAGCTTCCAGGCACCCGGCTACTTGGCAATGTTTGCAGACGTCAGAGGAGAAAACCCAGGAAGTCTGATCACCCGCGTTCCCCCCTATGCCCGGCGTGGGTGGCTCCTCGACAAATTTGACATGGCGCCAGTTCGAGGCTCCCACGGCACCAGTATTATCGTAGGAGTAGCCGCTCCACTCGAGCCCATCTTGGCCAATCTGGTTCCACTCTTTGCATGCGACTTCGCAGGCCTTGCAGCCGATACATAAGGTTGAGTCGGTCAAAAACGCGGTAGTACTCATGGCAAAGCCTCCATCGCGGAGCCAACTTCCTTATTGCCACGCGGACGCCGGCCTGGCTGCAGATTGCAAACCAGCGCCTTGGTCTCCATGATGCGCACATTTGGTTCTTCACTGATCACGAGAAGATCATTGACTATGTCGCCGGTCACCTGGCCGCGATAGCCCCAATGATAGGGAAGCCCAACCTGGTGAAGCATGCGGCCGTCGATTTCTAAAGGCCGCATTCGAGGCGTGATCATGACTCTGGCTTCAATGGTGGCACGTGGGGTGGTAATCGTGGCATAACCACCATGTTTGAGTCGCAGTTCTGCTGCCAGTTCAGGCGATATTTCGGTAAACAGCTCCGGCTGCAGTTCGGCCAAATGAGACAACGTACGACTCATGCCTCCGGCCGTATGGTGCTCAGTCAGGCGATAGGTTGAGAGAATGTATGGATATCTGGGATCGCCAGGAGATTCTGCGTAAGCATTGTCAGCCCGTGCTTTCTTCTGGGCTGCTGGATTTATCTGTTGATCATAGAGCGGGTTTTTGATTAATGACTCAAGCGGCTCGTAGTGAGTCGGCAAGGGCCCGTCCTTGAGACCACTGGGGACCCAAATCCAGCCCACGCCGTCGGGATGCAGAGTGAACGGCCGCGCACCTCCCAGAGCCTCGGTTCCGCGGCCGCGTCGAAGTTCGGCGGGCTGAGCCGGCGGCATTTTCTTCTCGTAATCTGGATTGTCCAGTCCGGTCCACTCCTGGTTTTCTTCATCCCACCAAACCAGCCTTTTCCGTTCACTCCAGGGTTTGCCATCGGGACGCGCCGACGCGCGGTTATAAAGGATGCGGCAGTCGTTCGGCCAGGCAAAGCCCCAACCGTGGCCAAGCTGGTCGTGCGGGCTACGCTCATTCGCGCGGTTGCGGACGTCAGCCGGGTAAACCCCACAATAAATCCAAGCACCACAGGCAGTTGAGCCGTCTTCTTTCAAGTCCTTAATGTGAGCGAGTTGCTTCCTGTCAGCCACCCGATAGCCGTTGATTTCCTTAAGAACGGCGCTCACATCCGGCTCAGCCGCCGCACCTTGAACCGGATAGTCCCATGTCAACGCCCGCAGGCCGTTATTGCGAAGTTGAGCGTCCCTGCTCGCCTTTGCTTTCATGCGTCGACCAAGGTGATAGATGAACCAGGTTTCACTGCGCGCATCTCCGGGAGGATCAACGGCCTTGTTGCGATACTGCAACAGCCTTTGCGTGTTGGTGAAGGTGCCGTCTTTTTCGGCCGTGCCTGCGGCGGGGAACAGAAAAATCTCGGTGCCGATACTATCCGGCGACAATTCGCCTCGTTCAACCTCGGGAGAGGCGTACCAAAACGACGCCGTCTCGGTCTCCACCATGTCTCTCACCACCAGCCACTTCAACCGCGCGAGCGCGCTTCTTTCCAGCCGTCCATTGGACGCACCGACGGCGGGGTTTTGGCCCATGACAAACAAACCTTCGAGTTTGCCATCAGCCATTTCCAACCAGTACCCGAAGTGGGAGTGATCGCCCGTCACCCTTGGCAACCAGTTGAACCCCCAGTCGTTCGACTCCGTTGCCAGCGCTCCGTAGTAGGCCTTCATGAGGCTGACGAAATACTTCTTGAAACCGGACCAGAGTCCGGTGCGGGCGCTATGCTTGGCAACATAATCCTTGAATTGCTTCGAATCGGCTTCAAAAAACGGCATCGGCAAATACCCGGGCAGGATGTCGTAGAGAGTCGGAACGTCGGTTGAACCCTGGATCGAAGCATGCCCGCGCAGGGCCAAAATGCCTCCGCCCGGCCTGCCGATATTGCCCAGCAATAATTGCAAAATTGCCGCCGAGCGGATGATCTGCACACCCTTGGAGTGTTGAGTCCAGCCGACGGCATAACAAATGGCGCCGGTTTTTTCCGGTCCTGAGGCTGCCGTGAATGCCTCGGCGGCCTTAAAAAAAACTGCCTGCGAAACGCCGCAGAATCGCTCCACGATCTCGGCGGTGTAACGTGAGAAGTGGCGCTTGAGGACCTGGAAGACACAGCGAGGGTGCTCGAGAGTGCGATCTTCTTCATAGTTGCCTGCATCTTGCCCCTCGCCGCCCCGATCTTTAGCATGACCGCCGCCGGCTCCAGCGTGACCTGCCTTGCTAGATCCTGACCCGCCTTTTAGCGGGGCGCCCTCATAAAGCCAGCTCTCAGGATCATACTTTTCCTGCTCCCGATCCCAGCCCGAGAACATCCCGCCAAGGTCTTCGGTATCACGAAAATCCTCCCGCAAAATCATGGGGGCATTCGTGTAATTCACTACATACTCGCGAAACTCCTTATGGTTCTCGAGAACGTAATGAATGAGAGCTCCGAGAAAGAGAATGTCGCTGCCCGCGCGCAAAGGAATCCAAATATCGGCCATGGCCGAGGTACGCGTGAAGCGAGGGTCGACGTGAATAACTTTGGCCCCTTTCTCGCGTGCCTGGATTACCCATTGGAAACCGACGGGATGGTTCTCCGCCATGGACGATCCCATGATCAAGATAGCGTCGGAGTTGCTGAGATCCTGCTGTGCGGTCGTTGCTCCGCCTCGCCCGAAGGAAGTGCCCAGACCGGGCACCGTTGAGCTATGTCATATACGAGCCTGATTGGAGAGGCACACCATGCCCAGGCCGGCCGTGAATAGTTTCTTAATAAGGTAGTTCTCTTCGATATCGAGAGTGGCACCGCCCAAATGCGCGATCGCCTTGGTCTGCATGGCGAGCTCGCCATCAATCTTCTCCTGAAATGTTCGTTCGCGGCTTTCCCAGACGCGGTCAGCGACCATATCCATAGCTTTCTCGAGCTCGAGTTCCTCCCACTTACGAGAGTAGGGCCGGCGATATTTCACTTTGTCAAGACGCGCCACATGAGTGTGAAGCTCAAAGGTGTCGGCACCCTTCGGACAGAGATGGCCACGAGAAATCGGCGATTGGGGATCGCCCTCGATTGAAACTAGCTTGCCCGCTTTGTGATAAATCAGCTGCCCGCAGCCAACCCCACAATAAGGACAGATAGAACGCGCAACCTGAGCTTCATGAGTCTTGGGAAGAAGATTGCGCGTGCGGGCGCTCATCGCTTCAGGACCGGTTCCGTCAGCCCCGGTCCGGATCTGCCGAATGAGAGGCCAACGTGACAGCAGCTTCGCAATCACAACTCACCCCCGAATCAATCATCGAGATTTGGACCGTGTACGTGAAACCAGAACGCGACCACGCAGCGTCGAACGCACACCCGAAATCTTGAGGGCTATCGCTCATGGTTCAGCCCATATGCGGTGCCTAGGCGGTGAGTGTACCACTGGCCTTCCCGATACAGCCAGTCTAGCCGACCAGCGTCGGCGGACACGTCTGAATACCCCGAGGGGCGTTTACCGCCCTCGTGCAACTTTCCTTGCTGCGCGATTGCTGCCTTTGAGCCTATTCATCCTATGAGCTCAAAAAGCTCAGCACTGGACAAGGCAAGCACCTTGGGAGACGTACCTGATTCAACAACTTCAGCTTGCAGTGAGAAGTCGATCGCTCATGCGCGTCGCTTCTCGCAGGCGCGCATTCTGGTTGGAGTCGTATTCAGTTCACTCATCATCCTCTGTTGCGGTAGTTCGGCCCTCGAAAAGGTGTTCATGGGGCTTCGATCTACCACGCACCCTCCGAGACATGGAAGGGTTATAGGCAGCGCACCCGGGCAGAATGATAACTTATGGCAAGCCCGCTATGCTTTCCGGACTTCTACGAGAACAGTTGCACGATTCAGGGTAGGTGGGGAAAGCAAAGTTCGCAGCGGTGAACAGTTTGCAGCAAAGAGAAGAGTTCGTCTGTTTTCGATGGGGACGAACGGCAAGGGCATAATTAGGATGAATCTCCCAAAAAGAATCACGATTGCACTCATACCCACTCTGGCGTTGATTGGTTTCCCCTCGACCATGGCGGGACAGCCCGGCGCCGGGCGCAATGTACCTCCGTCGCGGCCGGCAGGACCATGTGACATCTATGCGACCGCCGGAGACCCCTGCGTGGCCGCCCACAGCACTACGCGTGCGCTGTACGCTTCCTACAACGGGCCGCTCTATCGCATCCTGCGCCAGTCAGACGGTAAGACCTTGGACATCGGCGTCGTGCAGCCCGTCGCCTCGCCCACGGATGCAGGCGGCTACGCTAACGCGGCTGCGCAAGACATGTTCTGCGCCAACACTTATTGCTGGATCATCACCATCTATGACCAGTCCCCCAAGCACAACGACCTCACTCAGGCGCCTCGTGGCGGATTTAGCGGCCCGGCACTGGGTGGTTTTAACAACGTCCCGATCGCTGATATGGCGCCGCTTACCATCATGGGCCACAAAGCGTATGGAGTTTTCATCGCTCCCGGTATGGGCCTCCGTCAGAACGATGCAAGAGGCACCGCAGTCGATGACCAGGCGGAAGGACAGTACTGGGTCATTAACGGCCTGCATTACAACTCCGGCTGCTGCTTCGACTATGGCAATGCTGAGAT
>JAFAPG010000226.1 GCA_019247235.1 Acidobacteriota bacterium | reverse complement strand
TCTCGCTTGATCCTACCTTGGTAACCGCCCGGTACAATCTCGCGGAAGCCTACGGCAGCAGTCCACGCGGAGGATCGGCCAAGCAGATCGACCAATTACGAAAACTCATCTCGATGGCACCGGACTTTGCTCGAGCGCACTTGGCGTTAGGCAAGGCTCTTTTGCACGACGGACGTTCGAGTGAAGCGGTCAGTGAGCTTGAGGAAGCAACACACCTCGATGCCACAAGCGGGGAGGCTCATTACCAGCTAGGTCTGGCGCTGGCAAGAACCGGAAAGCAACCCGGCGCGACCGCTGAACTCCAGAAGGGACGCGAACTTTCTTCTGCCGAGGAGCAAAACCAGAACGCAGCTCTGGATATGTCCGAAGGACACGTCGCCCTGGAAAAAGGCGAACTCGGGAAGGCAGAGGCAAAATTTCGGCACGCAATCAGGCTCGAGCCAAAGTCTGCTACCGCCGAGCGCTTTCTGGGCGTTGTCCTCGAGAAGAAAGCGGACAGGCAAGGGGCACTTGAAGCCTATCAGAAGGCGGTGGATCTAAGCCCCGGGGACTCCACTTCGCGGCGCAGTCTTGAAAGGCTGACGGGCTCCACAAATCCGACCCCCCTGGCGTCAATCGAGAGAGAAGGGGATGACCGGACCAAGATCTCAGAGTTGGAGGGCTATTTTCGCGAGAGTCGGTTTCAGGAGGTCGAGCCATTGCTGGCCGATTACGTAAAACAACATCCCAGCTCGTCCTGGGGCTGGTATGCGCTCGGCTACAGCCAGTTCGCGCAGAAGAAAATTGGGCCATCAATCCAATCTCTCGCTGAGTCGCTTCGCCTTAACGTGAAAAATGCGGACGCCCACAAGATGCTCGGACGTGACCTGATGATCGTTGGTCGCTTCGATGCAGCGCAAACTGAGTTTGAGCAGGGAATCCAGTATGCTCCGAACTCTGCCGAAAACTACTACGATCTCGGCAAGCTATTTTCTCTCGAGGACAACTGGGAGGAAGCACGCAAGCGGTTGGAACAGGCCGTTCGCATTCAACCCAATTATCTCGAAGCTATAGAAGCTCTCGGTTTCGCACAGGAAGCTCTAGGCGACGATAACGGCGCGCTTCGAAATTATGAAAAAGCCATTGCCCTGAATGATCAGCAACATGGTAAATTCGTTTCGGCGCATGTTAGTCTGAGTGCCTACTACGAGCGGAAGAGTGACCCCGGCAAAGCCTTGGAATATGCCGAGAAGGCGATACAACTTGATTCCAAGTGTGCTCCCGCATGGTTTCAGAAAGGCAGGGCCCAGGAGCGCCAGGGGCAGTTAGATGCGGCGGTTGATTCCCTGAATCGGGCCATCTCTTTAAACCCGCGCTCCGCCACGTATTATTACGTCCTGGCGGGAGTTTACCGCAGGCTGGGTAAGATCCCGGAAAGCAAACAAGCCTTGGATTCCTTCAGCCGTCTGGATCAAGAAAGCAACCAGTTCGAGAAGATGCGACGCAACATGTCCAGGAGTAGGGAAGCACCACATGCCGAAGGCGAGCGTGAGTAGCGGTTCGCCTTTCACAAGTCCTTGACTGAGTCGCTGAGGGCAGCGTTACTGACCATCACTCATCATTCCATCGCCCACAATAAGATCAACTTCTCGCCACGAAATTCCGCCATGCCGGCAGTACCTGATTGAGACCGCCGCAGAGGCGACCGAAGATCCCCTCCTCCAGGCGTTCACCCTCCTCCGATGATCTTGTCCCGGCCAAGACAAAGGAAGGCCGCCGGGGGCCTGCCCTGTTCTCTTAATATCTGTCGCCCGTGGATGTTGAGGGAAGCGCCGATTAGCTGTGCGCAGCTGGTGGGGGACTGTTCCTCCAGACAGGAAATAAACGCTGTGCTCAAGACGAGTGCGCAGGGGTAAGACAGCCCTAGACGAAAGAAGCGGGCGGATCGGTGGTCAGGCTGGCAAAGGCCACCGCCCGACGATTCACATCGACTAAATGGGCCAAGATCCCTATTTAGAGCCTCGCTGAAGTGCTCTGCCTACCCGGGAACCTGAGACTAAGTCTCGAATCTACAACGTTTCGCCGCCTTAATTGGAGTCTGCCTGGCTCCGGAGTATATGCTTAGTAAACGATTA
>JAFAPG010000216.1 GCA_019247235.1 Acidobacteriota bacterium | reverse complement strand
GACCTACCCATCGGGATTATCGGCTCGCTGGTGGTCTGTACTGTGTTGTACATCGGGGTGGCGATTGTCCTGCTTGGCATGATGAAATACACGACCTTCATCTCCGGACCAGCCGCCGATGCCCCTGTGGCATACGCCTTGAAGGTTCTCGGTGCCCGCCCCTTCTTTCAGGCTGTCATCGTCATCGGTGCGCTCATGGGAATGATTTCCTCAATCCTGGTTTACCAGTATGGTCAGGCGCGAATCTGGTATGCGATGTCGCGCGACCGGCTGCTGCCACGGTTTTTCTCCGCCGTGCACCCCAAATACAAAACTCCTCATTGGTCGACCTGGATCGCCTGTTTTGCCGTGGGCATACCTGCGGGTCTCGTCGATATCCCGGATGCCGCCGATCTTTCTAACATAGGAACTCTCTTTGCCTTTGTGCTGGTCTCCTTAGGCGTGATCCTACTGCGACGAAGACAGCCGGAGCGGCCGCGGGCTTTTCGTGTACCCCTGGTTCCGTGGTTTCCCCTGATGGCCGTGATTCTTTGCGGGGGGCTCATGACCGGCTTGACGGTGATTACCTGGGTGCGATTTGTGGTGTGGCTGGTGCTCGGCCTAGCTATCTACTTTCTCTACAGCCGACGACGCAGCGAGTTCGCTTCTTCCCCCTGAGTCGACGCCCCACGCCGGGCTATCGATCTCGCCAATCCGAAGCGGGAAATCTACAATCTCAAGGCATGGCTGCGACGAGCTTTATTCGCTCCTTGGCTAAGGCCGAGCTGCACCTTCATCTGGAGGGCTCGATTACCCCCGCCACCTTGCTCGAATTGCGCGAGCGGCAGGGAAAACCCGGCACCCTGGCCGAAGTTGAATGCTTGTACCGTTATGGCGACTTTATAGGGTTCTTAATGGCGTTTAAAGCCGTGACCGAGGACCTGCATGACGCCGATGATTATGAGTTGATTACCTATCGCCTGCTCGAGCAACTCAAACGCGAGAACGTTCTGCATGCCGAGGTCTACGTTTCGGTTGGCGTCTGCCTGTGGCGCAAGCAAGATTTCTTCAGTATCTTCGAAGGACTGGAACGGGGCCGCAAACGAGGCGAACAGGATTTCGGTGTTTCCCTGCTCTGGATCTTTGACGCAGTCCGCCAATTTGGACCCGGCAGAGCCCAGGAGGTCTTTGAGATTGCCGCCAGTCTTCGCCATCGCAAGGTGGTGGGCGTCGGCATCGGTGGCGACGAACAGAAAGCGCCTCCGGAATTGTTTCGCGCGGCATATGCCTACGCGGCCGGGCAAGGCCTACGATTGACCGCCCACGCGGGAGAAAACGCCGGTGCAGAGTCGATCTGGGGAGCTCTGAATCTAGGGGTCGAACGCATAGGCCACGCACTCACGGCCTACCACGATCCTGAGTTGGTCGAGGAGCTAGCCAAGCGACAAATCCCGGTCGAAGCCTGTTTGACGAGCAACTTGCGTACCGGTTGTTGTGCCCGTATCGCCGATCATCCTCTTCGCCAATATTTCGATCAAGGATTGATGCTCACGCTGAATACCGATGATCCTGGCATGTTTCACACCTCGCTTACCGCCGAGTACCAGCTTGCGCAAACACAATTCGCCTTCAGCAACGAACATTTACGGGAGCTGGCGCGAAATTCCTTCGAAGCCTCTTTCCTCGGCGCCGAATCGAAATTGCAGTTTTTGAATTTGCTCGACGCGGTTCCCCTGCGAAACTCAAATTAACCTTCTCCCCCCGGCGAACCTTGGTGCCCCGCTCGAGCCATCGAACGCGCCTGTTGACCGGTGGCGAGAGAAAGCAGTTCAGCCGCAAAAATTCGACGTACGCTGTTGAGAATGATGCGGTTACAGGGCGCCTGTGTTCTAATAGGACAAACCCAAACGATGAATTCGGTTCACACCAAACTGCGGCGTCGGTTTAAGCAGGCTGTGCGCGACCTGCGAGGCTTCCGCAAAGCTATAGCGGCCTTGATCTCGACCGATCATCCCTTGCTGGCGCATCTGATTCCGGTTCGCCGTTGTAATCTCGCCTGCAAGTACTGCAACGAATACGACGACTTCTCAAAACCGGTCTCGACGGAGGTGATGTTCGCTCGCGTAGACAAGCTCCATAAACTCGGAACTTCGGTGATTACCATCAGTGGCGGTGAGCCGCTACTGCACCCCGAGCTCGATCAGATTATTACCCGCATCCGACGTCATGGGATGATCGCCGGCATGATTACCAATGGGTACCTGCTGGTTCCGGAGCGTATCAAGCAGCTCAACCACGCTGGCTTAGAATGGCTGCAGATCTCGATCGACAATGTCATTCCCGATGAGGTTTCAAAAAAGAGCCTCAAGGTCCTCGACAAGAAACTGCAGATCCTGGCCGAACATGCCGAGTTTCATGTCAATATCAACTCTGTCGTAGGCGGCGGGGTGCATAACCCTGAGGACGCCTTGACCATCGGCCAGCGCGCCTTAGAACTGGGTTTTAGCTCGACCGTCGGAATCATTCACGATGGCCAGGGACAGCTTCAGCCCCTGGGCGAACTAGAACGCCGCGTCTACCATGCCATGAAAGCCCTTGAAAAACGAAGCTTTACCCGGATTAACGCCTTTCAAGACAACATCGCTTTGGGACGGCCCAACCAGTGGCGCTGCCGGGCGGGGGCGCGCTATCTCTATGTTTGCGAAGATGGGCTGGTGCATTACTGCTCGCAACAGCGGGGCTATCCGGCAATTCCGCTCGAGAAGTATTCCCTTGAGGACATCCGCCGCGAGTTCCTGACCGAGAAGTCCTGCGCCCCCCACTGCACCGTTTCCTGCGTCCATCAGGTTTCGATCGTGGATTCCTGGCGGGCTCCTCAGCGGCCCGCGCCTCAGACCACCGAAGCCACCGGCCTGGTCGAGATCAAGTAGCAGCCCGCGGGCCACAAGTTTCGTAGTTTCGATCTCTAGAGATTGCAACAAACAGCGCAAGTGTTCCCCGCCTGACTACGTTTCCGAAGAAGCAAGTTTTTTGCCGGTCAGCGCTCCTTAAAAGTAGGGCGCCCGGTTTGGTGCTGGGTGTCAACCCGAGGCAGGCCAAGACCGCCCAGGGTGCTACTTGGCCCTTTTGGCGAAGCATAGAGCTGACCAGGTCTCATCGATAGCACACACCTTGTAATCCACCCAACCTTCCGCCAGGCCGAATTCACGCACCACGCTGTCCTTCAGGTCGCTAGGAACTTTAGCGGTGCGCTTAGGCCAGGCAATCCAGAGCGCGGCCTTTGCCGGCAGCGACTTCACCAGAGGGCGTAGATCATGTACCAGCTCGGCCTGTGAGGTGACAAAGAAGACCGTCAGGTTGGCAATCGCGGGCTCGGGGACGATATTCGCTCCCGCCGGCCAGGGCTCCAGGCGCCGTTCGAATCGCTCGGGCGCATTGCACAGAGCCACGGCATGGTTTTCGCGGATACCAAGTTTTTTGGGTAGTGGTGAGTTGGAGTACGCATCCATCGTTTTCGGCACGACGGGGTTGCGGGAGGGATTGCGCCGGGCGCGTCTGATTGCGGCGCCGATATTGTTCCATTGTGCAAAATGGGCGTCGGGCAGAAGCCGGCGAGCACTTTCGATGCCTTTCGCCTCTCCCCCGACAAACACGATGGGGATCGCGCGCGTAGCCTTGAGCCGACGGAAATAAGAGGCGAGTTCACGGCCATGAGAGGGCAGACGACTGAGATCAATTAAAAACAGCTCGGGCGGGGAGGCACGCACTTTGCCTAGGTCTCGGGTATCAGTGGTGGAGAGGATTTTGACTCGGTGCCCCGAGGTAGTGAGTTCTTGCGCTCGCTCGCCGGCTTCGGCTCGATTCCAATGGACGAGCAGAATACGGCTATCGCAATCAGCTGATCGCTTTGCTTTCAAATTGTCGTAGCCCCATAACCAACAGAACAATGTCAAAAATAGTCAGTGCGGTAAGGACGGCGGCAATTGGTAGGTGCTGAAACTGCGGAACCAGAGTCGCCCGAAGCCCTTCGCTGGCATATACCAAGGGATTGACGAGCACGATTTTTTGAAGAACAGGGAAGGTCCGCAATGCGCTCCAGGGATAGTAGCTACACCCGAAGAAGATCATCGGGGTGATCACCATGCCAAACATCAGGCCGATATGCTGTTGGTTGATGCTGCATCCGAGCACTAATCCTCCGGTAGCGGAAAAGGCGGCCACCAGCACCACGATGGTGATAAAGGTCAAAGGCGCGTGGATACCGATATCCACTCCCGGGCGAAGCACAAGCCAGGCCAGGGGAATGACGATTAAGCCGGCCACGGTTGCTTGAATCATTCCCGCAATGACCTTCTCGATGGCGATCCAGGCGATCTCGATCGGAGCAAGCAATCGATCCTCGATTTCCCGCGTCCACTGGAACTCGGCGATCAAAGGCATAGCCACCGCCCAGATCCCGGTAAATACCATACTGATGGCGATGATTCCAGGCAGCAGCAGGCTTTTGTAGTAGGAAGGCATATAGCCACTCCCCACCATCACTCGTCCGAAAATGAAGACAAAAAGCAAAGGCTGCAGGAACGTTTGCAAGAACAGCTGAATGGCATTGCGGCGAGCCACATGTGCGTCACGGGCCAGCATGGCGGCGAAGGTCTTCCAGTTCAATCGCGCAAGCTCCTTCCTGTGTGGTGGAGGAAAAGATTCTCAAGACTTGGTTCGGAAATGTGCACATCCGATAGTTCGGCGCCGGAGGCTGCGGCAAGGTTAGCGATCTGAGGAATCAGGGGTCCGCCACGGTCGGCGTATACGTCCACTCCGGTGGTGTCAGCCGAGCGCACCTCACGAACACCGGGAAGCAATTGCAAACGCGCGACCAGGTCAGCTGACGAATTGCCAAATCGAAGACGCAGCAAGAAACCTCCGGGAATGGAGCTCTTTAACTCTGAGGGCGTGCCTAAGGCGATAATTCGTCCGTGATCGACGATAGCCAGACGCTGACAGAGTGCATCGGCCTCCTCCATATTGTGAGTTGTTAGCAGGATCGTCTTTCCGGCCCGGTTATATTCGCGGATGATCTCCCAGAGCAGAATTCGCGTCTGCGGGTCGAGCCCGGCGCTGGGCTCATCGAGAAATAGCACCTGGGGGTTGTGCATCATGGCGCGCGCGATTGAGAGCCGTTGCATCATGCCACCGGAAAAGCCACGAACCATTTGCTGAGCCCGGTCGCTTAGCTTGAATTGCTCAAGCAGGGCATCGGCCCTGCGGTTTCGCTCATTGG
>JAFAPG010000205.1 GCA_019247235.1 Acidobacteriota bacterium | reverse complement strand
ACGAAGCTAACCCTTTCTGACAGCTCCATCGCTAGCGAGCAAGCCTGGAACGAACTGTCCAGCAATGAAGGTGCGACGGGAGGGGGGGTCAGCGAGGTTTTTGCTCTGCCCAACTATCAACAGAACGCGAATATTCCTGCCGCGCCCAACGGATTTAGTGGCCGAGGGGTGCCGGACGTGGCCGCCGATGCCGACCCGCAGTCGGGTTACAGCGTACTAGTTGACGGAAACGCTACCGTGATTGGGGGAACCAGCGCCGTAGCTCCACTGTGGGCAGGACTGCTGGCGCGCATTAACCAGGGGCTAGGCAAAAACGTCGGACACTTAAATCCGCTGCTTTACTCCTCGAGTGGGGAGAGCACATTTCACGATATAACCGCGGGCAGCAATGGCGAATACGCTGCGAGGCCAGGCTGGGACGCCTGCACCGGGTTAGGTACTCCCGACGGCAATGCTCTCTATTTGGCGTTGGGTGGAACTTAAGCTCCAACCTAGATTAGCTTGGTCACCAGCCAGGAGAATCAACACCCTGTGGTGAGCGATGCCGCCAACATTGCAGCAATGCACGCCGTTTGCTGGATCTTGTCGTACGAATCTTGCGTGGTTTTGAGATACGACTGGGATTGGGTGAGCATTGGCTACCGTTTTTCGATACTTATTGTCGCGCTCGGTCAGTCAGTGAAATGGAGATTGATCAACAACTCCCGTTTGTGCCGGGATCGTCGGATTTTGAGGGCGCTGTCCAATCAAGCGGTTTTGGCCAGTATCCCGCGTTCTTGTTGGCGTACTCTTCATCAATGCTGCTCAAGCCAAAATGACAAATCAGCATGACGGCAATTGATGCGATAAACAGGAGCACCTGCGTTCCGGTGCGCAACGGGCACAACCAAAACACTACTGCCGACCCGCCAAATATTTGATGGCAGTCACCACGAATCGCTTCATGGGGCCAGAATGCGTCTTGCCATCGTGCTCGCGTGATGGGATCAGGGAAGAAGGGACTTTAAGTGCGGTGTCACACTTTGCGCAAAAGATTCGCCCAGCATCAGCTGGAGTGCCGCATTGGCGGCAGTTGGTTCCGGCGCCGTCTTGATCTGTGCCGTCCATCCGCGAATATCATCCGTCAGTGCAGCCGTTGTTTGGACGACTATTTGTAATGAATTATTGACAGAATCTTCCCGTCACGTTGGCGTAGCTTCAAAACTGCTGTTCCGCCGACACACATGCCTTGTTCGCAAGTGCGATTTCCGTTGCGATCCGTGCAGCACAATGTTCCAGAAACGGTCCAGATGCCCTTGTCCAATGTCGCCGTCAGCGGCCTTTCATCGTCGATCTGTCGCTTCCCATACGTTTTGATTAAAGCGGGTTCGGCAATCTTCAAGGCCGCTGCTTCATCTGCACTCGAACAGGGTTGGGCGGCGGGGAAGTTTGGGATGTGATTGCCAGGAATAGTCCGCAGATGGCGCTTTTCATATGGTTGAATGATGCTACGCCAACCACGCAATGGCAATCAGCCGTTTCTACTTTCGTGCCCCGCGGCCATAGCCAGCTTCCCCGTCCGTCGTCAGCTGCTTGTCCTCAAACTTGGCAATCACTTTTCGGGAATAATGTGCTTCAAAAGAGAACTGAACCTGCGTACACTTTGTCATTGAAGGCCGTTTTCCTTTCGGATATAGCTATGGCTTCGACACCTCAGTTATGCCCGAGAAAACGCTTTTTTCTATTGATTTCTGGTTTCCTACATCATTTTGGTGAGAAATCCAGGCGAGGTCCTTGCCCTCCTTTCCCTGCCGATTTCCTGCAGTGTGCTTTGCCTGCGGGCTTGCAGCCCACAGCCCTTGCACCGTCGAGGGAGACGTGTAACTTGACAGCTCCAAAATGCGTGTTTATCATGGCCATGTTTATTATCGTGGCCATGTTAAATATCGTGGCCGCGTTAAGAATTCGTCATGCCGCCGCATCAGGAAAATCGGGCCGCACACTTTCACAATCTACTAACCCAGGCGCTTCGAAGCGCCGGATGGCAGATAAAGCGGTCATCTCGGTCAGCAGAGGGTGAGGCCGACATCGTGGCTCGACACGGTAATAGGATCTACGTCTTCGAGCTTAAGGCATCGTCGGAACCGAGAAAGGATAGAGCCGTTCCCCTCATCTCGCAGGCAATTTTGGAGGCCAAGAGAGCGGCAGACCAGGTATCAGATCGCGCGATCCCTGTAGCTGTGCTGGTTTCCAACCACGTTTCGGATTCCCTATCGGAGCACATCAAAGACTTCGCTTTGCGCAACGCTCCCGATGTCGGTGTCGGCCTGATTGATGCCGGTGGCCTCCGCCGCTTTGTCGGCCATGGCTTGGAAGCTTTGAACGCCGAGCGTCACAGCGTCGAACAGATTCCCAAAGAGGTCTCGCCGGCTAATCTGTTTTCCGACCTGAATCAGTGGATGCTGAAGATTCTCTTGTCTCAAAGCATCCCAGAATCCCTGCTTTCCGCTCCGCGCAAGCATTACGAAAATGCTTCTCAGCTAGCAGAGGCAGCGGGCGTTTCCGTGATGAGTGCATTCCGTCTGGTACGCCAGCTCTCCGAAGAGGGCTTTGTCGAGGAGGGTGGGCTGCGAGTGGTACAAACTGAGGAGCTTCTGGAACGATGGTTGAGTGCAAGTCGTTATCGTGTCCACGAAACTCCCGCTCGATGGATTTTAAGCGGAGACAAAAACGCGTTTTATGGTGCCCTCCGGTCTTACGCGCGTCGAATGCGATCTACTCCTTCAGCTTCGAAAGCTGACAGAGAACGAAACATGCCCCGCCTTTGCCTTGCCCTGTTCTCAGCTGCCGAACTCTTGGGTTTCAAATTTGTGCACGGGATTCAACCTCATCTTTATATAGAGCGGCTTGACAAAGACGCGCTCCGGGAATTGGGCTTGTCACTCGAAGCTACTGGTCGCCAACCAGATCTCTTCCTCCGAATACCGAGAAAGCCTGAATCTGTGTTCCGCGCCGCAGTGGAACACGATGGTGTGCCGGCCAGCGATATTCTGCAGGTGTGGCTTGACGTTTCAAATCATCCGGCACGGGGCAAATCCCAAGCTGAACTTCTGCGCAAACGAGTTCTTTCTCACGTTCTCGACAAGGAAGAGGCATGAACGCGAACCCTGAGTATGCCTCATTCGCAAGGCTCGTTGAATCTCTAAGGCCGTGGCTGGATCACGTCGTCATCATTGGTGGTTGGGCGCACCGCCTATACCGCCTCCATCCGTTGGCAGAACGACAGCAATATGAGCCGCTGGCAACACTCGACGCGGATGTAGCTCTTCCTAGACGACTCAGGGTTACTCGGAATGAGATTTACCAGCGGCTTAGAGCGAACGGATTTGAACCCGAGTTCCTTGGACATCACAGACCTCCAGCTGCCCACTATCGACTGACAGATCCCGGTATTCAGTTCTACGCAGAATTTCTGACTCCGCTTACTGGTAGCGCAATCGCGAGGCGCGGAGGCCAGAAAGCAACACAACGGCTAGGCGGCATCTCTTCGCAGAACCTGCGATACATCGAAGTCCTTTTGGCCGACCCATGGAGCCTTACGCTGACCGCGAACGGCGGCTTTCCGCTGGTAGATGACGCTCCAGTGCAGATCGCAAATCCAGTCAGTTTTCTGGCACAGAAAATACTGATTCATGGAAGGCGGAACCGCGAGGATCGAGCCAAAGACATTCTTTATATGCACGACACTATTGAGACCTTCGCCGAGAGAATCGCTGATCTGCAGAGGGGATGGGTCGGCAATGTCCGACGCGAGTTGCACGCGAACAGTGTACGCACAGTGGAAGGCGCTGCGGCATCGGTGTTTGGAGTCGTGACTGATTCCATTCGTGCCGCATCGCGGATCGTTCAGAGCAGAAATTTAACTCCAGAGGCAATTCGGGAAACCTGCAATTTTGGATTGACGCGCATTTTCGGACCCGGAGAGCAAAGAAATAGCTCCTAGTCCTGGTTCATCTCTGTATCCGCTGGACAGTGGAACGATTCTGAGGACGGCCCTTTCGAGTTCGCCCTTTCAAGGTAAAAGTCTCCCTCCTGCACGATTCCATTTATGGGTGAGACGGTGTATGTGCCCCTAATTTCGTACCGCTGTTATGTCCCTCGAAGAAAAGCTTCAAGTTATCGTCGCTGACGATGAAGGTTATCGTGGGGCCGGTGACTTGACCGTGCAAGGGACCGCTACCGATGAGAGGCTGCAAAACGCCCATACATCCCAGAAGGACACCTGCATCATTGCGCACTGTTATCGCAAAGCTGGCGGACTGGTCTACTGTCTGGTTGTGAACGGTTCCACGTGGACACAGAGAAAGGCAAGCAACTGGTGAATAGCAGGACTGCGTACGTGTCGGTATCGCGCGGGCGCTACGATGCTGAGATATAAACATAAAGACACCATCAGCTTCATTCTTGACTAGGACAGGCGGCAGCGGTCAAACGCCTGCGGGGCATTTTGAGTGCAATTGGGATGTTACGCCAGTTGTGTCCTTTTGCGGTCTGCTAGACTCTCGGCTGAGGAGCATTTTTGGTTGACCCTCATAACACGGTAGGAAGTGATGATGATGGATCGGCGTGAGTTTTTGTTGGGCTCAATTGGGGCAGGAATTGCTGCCGCCTATAGCGGCGGTTTCGCGACGGCGCAAGACACCGAGTCAATTCGCGCGATGCTGAAACAAGTTGTCGGGGTCAACGACAAAGTCGTCGGCATGGTTGCCGTCACTGTCAATGAACGCGGCACACACATGGCCACCTTCGGAAGCTCAGGTGTTCCGGGTCTCACCCTCGGCAGTGATACGGTCTTTGAGATCGCGTCGATAACGAAGGTGCTGACCGCACTCTTACTCGCCGATATGGTTCAGCGCGGCGAGGTTTCCTTTGATGATCCCGTTGCGAAGTATCTTCCCGCTTCTCTGACGCTGCATCAGCGCGGCCGGGCGATCACGCTTCTCGATCTCGCATCCTACACTTCGGGCCTACCGATTATGCCCGATAATATGCCGCCGAAATGGTGGACGCTTTCTAATCCGATGTCGAATTATACGGAGAGCAAGCTCTACGACTTTCTCTCCAGCTACGTGCCGGAATACGAGCCGGGCACACATTACGAATACGCTAATCTGGGCTTCGGCTTGCTCGGTGTTGCGCTGGCGCGCCGCTGCAGAAGGAGTTACGAAGAGCTCCTGATCGAAAGGATCTGCAAGCCGCTCGGCCTTTCTCATACGCGCATTACGCTGTCACGTGAGATGCGGACGCATCTCGTGCAACCCCACGACAAAGAGCTCAACCCCACGCCGCTGTGGGATATGCAGGCGCTGGCCGGAGGGGGTGCGTTTCGCTCCAATCCCAGGGATCTCGCCGTGTTTCTCAAGGCATGCATGGGGCTGCAGCAAACGCCGCTCAGGAAAGCAATAGCACGACTGGTTGAAACGCGAACACCGACGAGGTTAACGGGAACGGAGGCTGCTCTCGGCTGGTTCATCACAACGGCCAAGGATGAGGAATTTGTTTGGAAGACCGGCGGTTCGGGTGGCTGTAACTCTTTTATCGGCTTCTCTACGCGAAATCGCCGCGGCGCAATTGCTCTTTCGAATTTTCATTGGAATGATCAGGACACGATCAACTTAGGAATGAAGCTGATTGACCCAGATCATCAGCCGATCGATTTCACCGCATATTTCACATGAGGCCGGCGCGGGAGCTGAGGAAAACCCTGTGGGGACATACGGAAGGTACCTCAGTTTTGTCTTCGGAAGCTCCAAGCATTAGCGTTCTGGGAGAATGACGGGCAAACCGGAATGAAGTGTTGTAATCAGGCGATTTGACTCATTGACCCCAGGGACCGGCATTTTGTGGAGCAACCCGGATGTTACAACCGCATGGATCTCACCAGTCGTGATACGCACTCCCCTTGCTGCTTGTAGCAATAGAACCGCTACGGATGTTGACGATGCCGGGCATCTTCGGATCATTCGACCATTCCAAATCCCAAGTGTCGTTAACGCCTCGTTATGGGATCTGTCGGCGTCTGCTTGATGTAACTAGCTTTCACTAGGTCATCGAGCGATTGAGGCCGTTTCTGCAAGTCAAGTGTGTACTGGCCGATGACGGCACGCATCACATGCAGGTTTTGTTCAAGAGCCCATTCTCGCGCTTGTCGAGGACT
>JAFAPG010000202.1 GCA_019247235.1 Acidobacteriota bacterium | reverse complement strand
ATTTTCGCTTTGTAAACTTCGGACACCCACCGCCACTGGTCTTCTGTGAACGACCAGGGAAGTTCATCGATATTGACAAGAGCCGGATGGTGCAATTCCTGGCCCTTGGACTTCAGATTCCCGAAGATCATCCCGATCGCACTCGCTATTTTTCCATGCAACCGCGCGAACGGGGAGCGGTCTCCTCGGATCTGACCGAGATCACGCTGATGAATCCAGGAGACGTTCTTTTTCTTTACACCGATGGGGTCTATGACGGCGCTGACCTTCAGCAGCGCACGAAACTTGAAGCCGTTATGCGCCAGCACAGCGCGCGACCAGCCAAAGACATCTGCAACGCACTCCTGGAGCACGCCCTGCAGCAAGACGATTACCTACGGCAGAGCGGAGAAGCAGATCGCATTGACGATAAGACGGTGTTCATTATTCAGCGGATCTGATTAGCTCCAACATGCCTGGCGACACAATCGAGCAATAATCCACGCCAACCTGGACCTTGCTTTTTGGCGCATTTAAGATCCAGTTCGATTTCTTGGACCATCAATTGCATCTCCATGGTAGTGCTGGCCGCCAGCATATCTGTGCAGCTCGAGCGGCGTTTAAATGACGCCCCGCGTCGATGGCGGCTATCGCCGCTGCGCATTTTTCTCACCTGAACTCAGTCGGCAAGCCGATTCGCGGAGGTTTTCTCAGTAAGCGCACTCCAGTATTTGCTTCGCCGAGGTTTTGGTCCGGCAGTCACCGGCTTTTCGGCCGGGTGCGCATCCAATCACTCCTGATGCTCTCCCATGAGAGATTCAGTGGCGGCTGGTCGCCCGGAAACTCGGAAATAATGGCCTTGGTCTTTACTCCTACACAGCACCCCAGCCTCCAATCTTTCTCACGCAAATGTTCGTTCCCTAGGCAGCTTTCTACCAGACCGCTCTGAAGGAGTTTGTCCTGGTGCACTATAATGTCCATCCACGACCCCGGCGCAGCAACGCTCGCGACTGGATCTCGCGAACCCCATCGCCGAGCGAACCATGGCAATGCAACAAAACCAACGAAGGTGCGCAAAAGCAATGACCCTGAAATGGCGCGCCAACCTCTACTGGCGGGGCCCCATGGCGAGACTAAATCCTGTCGGATAACTCGGCGGATGCATTCCCGCCGCCATTACTAAGGATGCCCTACTTATGGCCTCCTCGGGAGGCTGCAAAAAAGTTTCCCAAGCACGCGGCTTTCAGGATAGCATTCTTCCCAATTACGGTTCGGTCCTCGCTTGCGGCAAAGCCTTGTACTCACGCAGGCCCGACAGCAGGCAAGCATTCTTGCCGTACGTCAGCTGGGAGTCTGATCCTGGCAGCGGGATTGATTTGCTGGGACGGCTTCTGTGGTGCCGCAGCCGCATTGCGCCAAGTACAAATCAACGTAAATCGAACGACGGGGCGCGATCAGTGGTGCAAGGAATGTGAATGCAGCGATGCGGGGATCGGTTTCGCGTTACTGATCGCACACCATTCTGGAGGATGAAATGAGAAAGGCATTTGCAGCGACCCTGGTCTGTTTGCTGACCGCTTTGGTCTTTGCCGCCAGTGAAGATATAAAACCACTCAATGTGAAAACAGGTCTTTGGCAAATTACCCGGACCGTCAACTGGACCGGACTTCCGCCCCAAATTGCGGCTGCCATGAAGAACGGACAACCGATGAACTACAAGACCTGCGTGAAGGAAAAAGACTTGAGCAGCAATCCTTGGGCTGGAGGTTCCGGCGACAAGTGTGTTTGGACCGTGCTGAACTCAACCGGTACCGATATGGAAGTAGAGGGCACGTCATGCGATTTGGGCAGGCAGTATGCCATGACCGCCGACATTCACGGCAAGATTCACGTCGTAGATACGGAAAATGGAACCGGATCTTTCGCCGTGACTTTGACCGGGAATGGCCAAACGATGAAGGGAAACGCATCCTACAGGGGGAAGTGGGTCGGTGCGACCTGCCCCGCTAATGGTGATTAAAACTGTGGCACACCGGTAAATAGAGAGTAGCCGGCCAAACTCCGGCTTCTGTTGCAGACAATCAAACGCATACCACTCCACGCCTTAGTAGGCTCTGCCAAGCGGCGTGCTTTTTGGAAACCTGCA
>JAFAPG010000188.1 GCA_019247235.1 Acidobacteriota bacterium | reverse complement strand
CCATTAAAGAACATCCTCCGCTTTGGCAAATTTACGCCCAGGATATTGGCGACGGAGAAGCAACCAGGCGTGCGGAAACGATCGAAGCGGAGATGGAAGCCGCGCAGAAACAGGTAAGCGCGCTTAGGAAAAAACCCACTCTGCGGGAGTTGCCGAGCTATTGGAACGCCTATAAAGGGGGACGCTACAAAGCGCAATACGAGGTGAATACCTCGGTGGCACTCGAGGAATTGGCAGTTCTCACCGAGCGGCTCTCGTCCTATCCCGCGGGGTTTCACATTCACGCCAAGGTCCAGAAGCTGCTCGAGCAACGCGCGGAAATGGGTCGCGGCAAGCGCGCGGTCGATTATGGCATGGCTGAAGCGCTGGCCTTCGCTAGCTTGGTCAAACAAGGCGTGCCCATCCGATTGAGCGGGCAGGACAGCCGGCGCGGGACCTTCAACCAGCGCCATTCGCTGCTTCTTGATATCGAAAACGAGCAAGAGTACGTGCCCTTGCAACATATCGCGCCTGGCCAGGCTCATTGCAAAATCTACAACTCGACCCTGTCAGAGGCGGGAGTGTTGGGATTTGAGTACGGATACAGCCGCGATTACCCCGAGGCTCTGGTCTTATGGGAAGCACAATTTGGTGATTTTGCGAATGTTGCGCAGGCAATCATCGATCAATTCATCGTGGCCGGCGAGGCGAAATGGAATCTGCTTTCCGGGCTGGTATTGCTGCTTCCTCATGGCTATGAAGGTCAGGGGCCAGAACACTCAAGCGCGCGCATCGAGCGCTTTCTTCAGCTTGCCGCGACCGATAACTTCCAGATCTCGCAGCCATCGACAGCGGCGCAATACTTTCACCTGCTCCGGCGACAGGTGCTTCGCTCCTGGCGCAAGCCGCTGGTGGTATTCACTCCGAAGAGCATGCTGCGTCATGCGGAAGCTTCGTCTCCCATCCAGGAATTCGCCCAGGGGGGATTTCTCAAGGTACGACCCGACGCTGAGGTGAGCGATGCTCGAAGGGTTCTTTTCTGCAGCGGAAAGATAGGCCATGAACTACGGCTGGCGCGCAAGAAGAGGAAAGACTCAGAGGTAGCTATTTTCTTTGTGGAACAACTCTATCCCTTTCCTGAGGCCGAGCTGGCAGCCGCCCTCGAGCGCCATCCCAACGCTCGGGAGATTGTCTGGGTACAGGAAGAACCCCGCAATATGGGAGCACTGAGCTACATGTTGCCTCGCTTGCAGCGGCTAGCGGGAGCGAAACCAGTGCTGTCGGTAAAGCGCTCGGCCAGTCCAAGCCCAGCCACCGGGTCGAATAAGGCTCACGACGTCGAGCAAAAAGCCCTGCTTTCGTTAGCCCTGAACTCAAACACTAAGGACTCGGCCCTCTGACTCGACCGAGACCCCTTTTCAGTAGCTGCGAAAGCGAGAAATCGCCGCATCCAGCCTCTCCGCGCTTCAGCTAAACTACCCTGCGTGGCCGCTCCGCCTTCATCCTCACGACGCCAGCCCGGACTCGCCCGATTTGGAGTATTCGAAGCCGATCTTGAAACTCGCGAGCTCAGAAAGCAGGGCCGTCGAGTACGGCTTCAAGACCAGCCCTTTGCCGTGCTGGTGCTGTTGCTTGAGCGCGCAGGAACCTTGGTCAGCCGGGAAGAAGTGCGCGAACGCCTCTGGCCCTCGGACACCTACGTAGATTTTGATCATGGCCTGAATACCGCGATCAATAAGCTACGAGCGGTTTTAGGCGATTCAGCCACCAGCCCACGTTTCATCGAGACCCTGGCGCGACGCGGGTACCGTTTTCTGGGCAATGTCGATTGGCAGATGCAATCGAAAGATGCGATTGCCCGGGATGAGCTCAGTTCGATGAGAGCGCGCGGCCCTCAGCCATCTCCTGCATTGGACATTCCTGAACCACACCGCAACATCCCCCGATCGCTCTTTGCGGTCCTGCAGCTTATGTACCTGATTTTTTATCTCGAGGCTCTCTTTCATTGGGAGAACCTGGGCGGGGTCACCTTCCTTGGCTTCGCGGGCCCCTCGATGATGGTCTCCGTGCTAGTCCTGGCCGCTTTGGGGATTCCCGTGCGCTTTTACTTTCTTTCCGCCGTAGGCTTTGACTATGCTCGCTTTGGGGAAAAGTTTCACCGCATCTTCCTCGCCATATTCCTGCTCGATGAGCTCTGGGCACTCGCGCCTTTTTTGCTCGTCGAAAAGCTCGGCTTGGGCCCCACCCTGGCAGCAACCGCTGCTCTGCTTTACGTACCTTTCGCGGAGCGGACGCTGGTGCGCATGGCCTACCGGCAGCCAGGGCGCACTCCTAATGGGCGGAGTGCCGGTTAGGCTAGTGAAGATTGGCTTCGTTAGGGTCGGGATTGTAGAGGAAGGTGAAACGCAATCCCAGATATGGTCCGGCAAATTCAAGTGGTAGAGGCGGAAACGGGTTCGATGAAGTAATACCGCCATAGGCGGCCCGATCTAGAGCCACGTCTCCGGAACCGCTGGTGTAATGCAGCCCGGCAATCTGTCCAGTCTTAGTGATGGCGAACTCGATTGAAACCCTACCCTTCTTGAGTAAAGGCGGCATCGCTGATTCGGGAATCAGGTTGTACCAGTTCTTCCTGACGTCGTGCAGAACCCGCTGCAAGTAGGGGCCAAAGTCCACCCCCATAGTGTCGGTGACAATTTCCGCATCACCCACCCGGGCCGTGGGCTGTCTCTGTCCGAGGCCCATATCGCCGTTGTCCCCGGTCGCGTACCGCCCATGGTTCAGAGCGGCTTCGCGTGCAGCTTGATCGATGACCCGGCTGGCCGACATCGATTCCGTGCTAAAACTTGGCTTCTCAACCGGTGGTGACTGCAATCTCGCGGTCTGCGCTGGGGCCGGTGCAGGTTGCGGTGGCTGAGCGGTTTGTGGCTGTGCCTGCGCGCTCTGCGCCGCCGAGGCTGGAGGCGCTGGCGATTGCTCGCGGGGAGCAGGAGGTGCAACCGGGCCAGGTCGCCCGGCGCGCGAAGCATCGAGCAGCTTCTTTAGTTCCTTCCGGTCTAGCTGCGGGTTGCGTGACATCGCCACTCGGTTCTTATCCGACATGATGTTGGTGTCGGTGTGCGGCGCCGCTTTCTGCAGGTCCGCCGGAAGCTCGAGGAAGGTGAGTTTATTGTTGTCCCGTCCGCTATGCACCAGCATTACAGTCCGGTGGGGCAGATACTTTTCAAACTTGGGTGCGTTAATGACAATCGCGATCAGTATGAAATGCGCCACCAGAGAAATCCAGAACGCTTCCCGCTTTCGTGCACGCGCCAATTCGTCCCGAGTCTGGATTAAAAGAGTGGGAAAATCGTGCATCTCGCGATACGCCGATTCCCAAGTATTGGCGTCGTAGAGATCTCCGTGGTCAGGTGGTCGCTCAACGGGCGGGGACTGTAACGGTATTTGCGTCAGCGACATCGGCGGTTACGAGGTAAGATGCTCAGTCCTTTCACCATTGTCTCATCTTTTGCCGCGCCCAAGAGCCCTGATCGTACAAGCACTTACGGGAGAAGCAGGCTTCTAACACGGTTATATCGCAGATCGCTCCGTCGTCTGTCGAGAAATGTAAATTCGAGATGACCATAGAAATCAGGGGGGATCTGCCAATCCGTCCCCTGAATACTCTAAGGCTTTTACCAGCAGTCACTTAGGTGGGTAGGTTCAGCTTGCCAGCGTGAGTATCGATCTCTTTGAGGGCCTCAAGCGCCAACTCAAGCGCCCGGCGTCCGTCTTCGAGCGGGATCAAAGGCTTCGCGCGAGTACGCACCGAGTTCAAGAAGGAGCGAATTTCCGCTCGCAGAGGTTCTTCGGGGGAAATGAGGGGCTTGAAGACTTTGATTTCCGGGTTTACCGAGGGAACACCGCCATCTCGGTCCGTACCCACGCTAAACACCAGGACGTCCTGGCGTCCGTAGTCGAGTGAAACATATTGTTGCGGCTGAAAAAATCGGAGTTTACGAACCCGTTCAGTCGAGACCCGGCTGGCGGTGAAATTGGCAATGCACCCCGAGGCAAACTCGATTCTAGCGTTGGCAATGTCCACTCGGTTCGAGAGTATTGGAAGCCCGGCAGCCCTGACCTCTTTGACCGGCGAATTCACAAAGGAGAGCACGGTATCAAGATCATGGATCATAAGGTCCAGCACCACATCGATGTCCAGAGAGCGAGGGGTGAAGACGCTTAGGCGATGAACTTCGAAGAACATGGGCCGGGTGAGCAGTGGAAGGGTGGCCCGCACCGCCGGGTTGAAGCGCTCCAGATGGCCGGCTTGGGCGATCCTTCCCGAATTTTTAACCTGGGCAATCAACTCGTCGGCCTCTCCTAGTGAGCGTGCCAGCGGTTTTTCAATCAATAGATCGATACCGGCATCGAGCAGAATGCGCCCGAGTGGCAGGTGATCGAGAGTGGGAACGGCCAAGGATATGGCTTGAACTTCACTGTGGGTAGAAATGAGCTGCTCGATCGAGCCAAAGGCGCGACAGTGAAATTCCCGAGCGACCTGCTCGGCACGCTCAAGCTTGGTGTCGACTACCCCGATCAGACGAACGGGTTCGCCTTCCTGCGCGAGCTCGTGGTACACACGTGCGTGGTTGCGTCCAAAGGCGCCGACGCCTACGACCGCAACCGGGATTGGCAAGTTCGTCAGAACCTGGTCCGAGCAATGATGTTGCGGTCAAGAATACCGGATGGGCGCCGACCGCTTCAAAGCGGCTGTTGCCGTCCCCTGCTTGGA